>CAVCWF010000123.1:0-14397 GCA_963605945.1 Lachnospiraceae bacterium | reverse complement strand
GCGGGAGATGTGCTTTGCGAGTATCGCGGACAGGATCAGCGCCGCGGCGAGCACCGCCAGCATCGGCTGCGTCACGCCGAGAAGGAGCGCACCCACCGTCGCCGTGCTGACGGAGACGCGCAGCACCGTACCGTCGTCAAGACGGCGCGCGGCGTACATTGTTTTCTGCATCAGAGTATTCGAGTATCTGACGCTCTCGCCCGCGCCGGTCTCAAGCGCAGTCTTGAATTCCTCGCGGTCGGAGTGATTCTCCAGACTATCGGTGTCGGCCTTGGTGTCGTAAATTACGCTGCCGTCCGCGGCTATCCACGTAAAGCGGCGCTGCCCGTCCGGCAGCGCGGCGAGATAATCCGTGCCGTCGTTCCCAACGCCGACCGCGGCTATGCCCAGCTCTTCGCGCAGGCCGCTCTCCTCGATGCCGCCGAAATAATCGCGCAGAAAGCCCACTATCGTTATCATGCTCGCAAGCAGCACACAGGCTGCCGTGAGCATAATGGAAGAGAAAATTTTCTTTGTCATACCTGCGCCTCCAGCCGGTATCCCACTCCGCGCACCGTCTCTATCATCTCGCCGTACTCGCCGAGCTTCTGGCGCAGAGTGCGTATATGCATGTCAACCGTGCGCGTCTCGCCGCAGTAATCGGTGCCCCAGACCCGCTCCATGAGCTGTTCGCGCGTGAAAGCCGTGCCGGGGTGCGCCATGAAGAGACGCAGCAGTTCAAACTCCTTGTATGTAAGCGTGATGCGCTGACCGCCGGCGGTGACTGTGTGCGCGTCGGCATCGAGCGAGACGCCGCCGGCGCTGAGTCCCGTATGCTCCGCGCTGTCGCGGCGGCAGCGGCGCAGCACCGCTTTGACGCAGGATACCAGCTCCATCACGCCGAAGGGCTTCGCGAGATAGTAGTCCGCGCCGAGGTCGAGGCCGTGTATCTTATCGTACTCCGTGCCCTTCGCCGTGGCCATGATAACGGGGATATCGCGCAGAGCATCGGACGCGCGCATACGGTTCAGCAGCTCAATACCGTCTATCCCCGGCAGCATCACGTCCAGCACGACAAGCTCCGGGCGCTCGGCGCGCAGTGCGTCCCAGAACGCGGCGCCGTCGGAAAATCCGCGCGCCTCGAAGCCCACAGAACGCAGGGCGTATACCTCGATATCACGTATGCTGGCGTCATCCTCCACGCACCATATCATAGTCCCTTGTCTCCTTTATGCACGCCTGTCACTGCAAATATCACCCATTCGGCAATATTCACCGCATGGTCGGCGATGCGTTCAAAATACTTTGCTATCATCAGCAGGTCGAGGTCAAGCTCCCCGTTGCCGGGATTTTTCGCTATGGCGTCTATAAGCTCCGCCTTGACCTGTATGAACCGGGCGTCGACCTCGTCGTCCTCGGCTATGACCCGCTCCGCTAACATTATATCATATTTTACATACGCATCAACACTTTCCGTGACCATATTCACTGCGCGGCGCGCCATTTCGCAGATATGCGCGTCGTTTCCCACTCCGCGACCGCCGATAAAGCGCACAAGAGCCGCTATCTCTTCCGCCTGATCGCCTATGCGCTCCATGTCCGTTATCATTTTGAGCGCGGCGGATATCTGCCGCAGGTCGCGCGCGACAGGCTGCTGCTGCAATAAAAGCCGCAGGCACATGGATTCTATCGTGCGCTCCATCCGGTCAATGTCCGCGCCCAGCGTATCGACGCGCTTGGCAAGCTCCATGTCGCCCTCGGCGAGAGCCTTCGTCGCAAGCGCGATTATCTCCTCGCACATCGCGCCCATCTCGATGAGCGAGCGATTCAGCTCCGAAAGCTGCCGGTCAAAATTGCTTCTCATTTATCCAAACCTCCCCGTTATGTAGTCCTCCGTGCGCTTGTCGGCCGGCTGCGAGAACATCTGCTCCGTTCCGCCGTACTCCACCAGCTCGCCCAGAAGGAAAAACGCGGTGTTGTCGGATATGCGCACGGCCTGCTGCATGTTGTGCGTCACGATGACGATGGTGTACTTGCCGCGAAGCTGCATCGCAAGCTCCTCGATGCGCGAGGTGGATATGGGGTCGAGCGCGCTCGTCGGCTCGTCCATCAGCAGCACCTCCGGCTCCACAGCCAGCGCCCGCGCGATGCACAGTCTCTGCTGCTGGCCGCCGGAAAGGCCGAGCGCATTTTTCTTCAGCCTGTCCTTCACCTCGTCCCAGATCGCCGCGTCGCGCAGGGAGCGCTCGACTATGTCGTCAAGCCGCGCGCGGCTCCGCACGCCGTGGGTGCGCGGGCCGTAGGCGATGTTGTCGTATATGCTCATGGGGAAAGGGTTCGGCTTCTGGAACACCATGCCGATCTGCCGCCGCAGTTCATTGACATCCGTGCCCGGCGCGTATATGTCCTCCCCACGATATCTGACGCTGCCCGTGATCTTCACGTCCGGAACAAGGTCGTTCATACGGTTGAGCGTTTTGAGGAAGGTCGATTTTCCGCATCCGGAGGGGCCTATGAGCGCCGTGATGCTGTGCGGCTCAATCTCGACGCAGATATCCTTCAGCGCCTGCTGCTTCCCGTACCAGAGGCGCAGATCGTTTACCGAAATAATGCTCATCTCAGCGCTCCTTTTTTCAGCAAGTCCTCAAAGCTCAGCCCGTACCAATGCGACGGCTGGCGCTTCACCGTCTCGCGGACGCAGCCGTAGCAGAAGTCCGCCGCCGCGGCCAGCGCGAGCTGCATGTCACGCTGCGGATCGGCCATGAGCTTGCCGCAGAACGCGGACGCGAAAACGTCGCCCGTGCCGTGCAGCGCAAGCGGGACATATGGCGTGCTTATCTCGCACTTTTCCCCGCCGAAGCGCGACAGGTAGCCGATGCGCCCCTCTCGGCGCACGCCGGTTATTATCACGTTCGGCACATCGAGCCGCGCGAGTATCGTCTCCGGCGCCGTGTCAAACGGCAGTCCGGCGAGGATCGCGGCCTCGGTCAGGTTCGGCGTTATCACGTCGGCAAGCGCCGTAAGCCGCCGCATCGCCTCCACATATTCATCCGAAAAGCATGGGTACAGCCGCCCGTTGTCGCCCAGAACAGGGTCGACTATCACGACGGTATCGTCCCCGCCGAAATCGCGGATTATCTTCTCCGTCAGGTTTATCTGCTCCACAGAGCCGAAGAAGCCGGTATATATGCAGTCAAATTTTGCGTCGATGCTCCTCCAGTGCGCGGCGAAGGCGCGCATCTCCTCGGTCATCTCCCGCGCAGCGAAGCCCTCGAAGCCGCCCGTATGCGTCGAGAGTATGACGGTGGGCAGCGCCACGGCCTCGACCCCGCAGGCCGAGACTATCGGCAGCGCCACAGAGAGCGAGCATTTGCCGATGCAGGACAGGTCGTTTATAAGCATCGCGCGCGGCATTCCGGTTTCGTTTATAGTAGTCATAGCTTTTTCTTCCTATTATAGTATTTGGTCACCAGTCCGGCGGCCAGATTTATCACAAGTGTGAGGAACATGAGTATCGCCGCTATCGCAAAGGCCACGCCGAATTCGCCCTGCTCCTTCGCGTAGACGTAGAGCGCTACCGTCAACGTCGCGCCCGCGCCCTCAAGACCGACGGCACGGATGCCCTCGAACAGCGGACGCAGCGTGTGCGCGAAGCCCGCCGTGAACAGCAGCGCCGCCGACTCGCCGAGGATACGTCCGATAGAGAGGATGCAGCCCGTGATGACGCCATCCACACAGCCGGGGATGACCACAGTGCGGATAACGCGCCACTTGCCCGCGCCCAGCCCGAACGCGCCCTCGCGGTAGCTCTGCGGCACGGTTTTCAGGCTCTCCTGCGTCGTGCGCATTATCGTCGGCAGGTTCATCACCGCCAGCGTCAGCGCGCCCGCGAGGAGTGAGGTGCTCATGCTCAGAAACTGACAGAAAAACAGCATACCGACAAGGCCGTAGATTATCGACGGAATGCCGGACAGCGTCTCCGCGGCGTACTCTATCGCGCCGACGATGCGCTTATTGTGCGCGTACTCCGTCAGGTATATCGCCGCCCCGACTCCGAGCGGGACGACGATGACGATCGCCGCGAGCATGATATAGAGGGTGTTCATAATATCCGGCAGGATGCCTATGCGCTCCTCAAGGTAGCTCGGCGAAGTGAACACCAGTTCCCATGACAGATTCGGGATGCCCTTATACAGCACATACCCTATCAGAAACAGCACCAGCGCGCAGGTAAGAGCGGATGCAAGCCACATCAGCGCGCACATCAGCCAGCCGTACGCGCGCCGGGAAGGCGAAAGTTTTTTTGAATTCATATCATTTATCCTTATCGCGTTTGAGGAAGTAGTTAAGCGCCGCGTTGATCAGCATTATGAACAGGAACAGCACCAGCGCTATGGAGAACAGCGCCTGCTGCTGAAGTCCGCTGGAGTAGGACATCTCGCTTGCGACCGCCGTTGTGAGAAATCGGACGCTCTGCAGAAGCTCCGGCATGTTCGGGGCGTTGCCCGACACCATCATAACCGCCATCGCCTCGCCTATCGCGCGCCCGACGCCGAGGACTACCGCCGCGGCAATGCCGCTTTTCGCGGCGGGGACGGAAACTCGGAAGCAGGTCTCCATCGGCGTTGCGCCGAGGGCGAGCGACGCGTCCTCGTATTCTTTCGGCACGGCCTCCAGCGCCGTGACCGACACCTTGATAATAGACGGGAGGATCATCACCGCGAGCACGATTATCGACGCGAGCAGGCTCGCCCCGTCAGGCACACCGAAGATTTCTCTTATCCCCGGCACCAGCACCAACATTCCCACGAGGCCATACACCACTGACGGGATGCCGGCCAGCACACCGACTGCGGCCTGCATCGAGTTTTTCACCGCGCGCGGCGCAAACTTTGCGAGATACACCGCCGTAAAAAAGCCGATAGGGACGCCGAGCAGCATCGCGCCCGCCGTACCGTAAACGCTTGTGAGAATAAATGGGAGGATGCCGTATTTCGGCTCCGCCGCGGTGGACGCCCAGACCTTGCCCAGCAGGAACTCCCGCAGGCCGATCTCGCGTATCGCCGGTATGCCGGATATGACAAGATACACGGTTATGAGCAGCACGCAGCCGACAGTTATCAGCCCCATGATGAGGAACACGCCGTGTATTATATTTTCGATCAGATTGTTATTCTGCGCTTTCTGACGCTTCATCGGAAAGTCCTTTCAATGCGCCGAAAGGCGGTCGATATCGGCCGCCTTCAGGCTGATGTGTTTCAGTTTGCCGCAACCGCACCCGCTGCTGCAATGATGTCTGCCGCGTCGGCGGAGAGGGCGAAGTCGAAGAACTTCTGCGCGGTGGCGGAGAGCGCGGTGCCGTCCTTGGTCACGAGGACGAACGGGCGCTGGATGACGTAGCTGCCGTCCTTAACGGTCTCCTCGGTGGGAGTCACGCCGCTGACGCTGAGCGCCTTGACGGTATCCTTGAGCGCCGCGAGAGAGGCGTAGCCGATAGCGTCGGGGTTGGAGGCCACGGTAGCGATCACGTCGCCGGTGGAGGTGAGCTCCTGACGGTACTTGCAGGCTTCGGCGGTGCCGGTGATGGTCTCGAAGCCGTCGCGGGTGCCGCTGCCGGCCTCGCGGCCTATCAGGACGATCTCGGCGTCGTTGCCGCCTACTTCCTTCCAGTTCGTGATCTCACCGGTGTAGATGGCGGCGATCTGCTCAACGGTCAGGTCGGAGACGGGGTTTGCGGGGTTGACGACCATTGCGATGCCGTCATAGGCGAGCACGGTCTCGACCAGTCCCTCGGCCTTCTCTTCATCCTTCAGCGCACGGCTCGAAAGGCCGATGTCGCAGCGGCCTTCAAGAACCGCCTTGATGCCAGAGCCGGAGCCGGTGGGGTTATAGGTGAAGCTTGCGCCGCTGTTGTTATTCATAAATGCTTCGCCCAGCGCGCCGATGACCTTCTCCATGGAGGTCGAGCCGTCGGTCGCGACGGAGCCGGTGACGGCGGTGTCAGTGCTGCCGGAGGTGCTGGGGGTGCTGGTGCTGCCGGCCGTGCCGGAGCTGCCGCAGCCTGCGAGCAGCGCGGCTGCACATGCGAGTACAAGAACTATACTGATGATCTTTTTCATGTTTTATCTCCTTTTCATTCTAAGCAATTTCCTGCTACGTCTGCAATTCTAACCGGGCAATGTAAAATACGAAAGCCGAACAAGGTAAAATCAAAGTAAAATCATATTATTTTTCCCTTTCTTTACAAAAATGTGCTTTTACAATATGGTATTACGTGATATGATACATCTAAAGAAAAGTATACGGAGGATAACATGGAACAACTCAGAAGCAAAAAGGGTTTCATATGCGATATGGACGGCGTGATATATCACGGCAACAGGCTGCTGCCCGGAGTGAAGGAATTCGTAGACTGGCTGTACCGCGAGAACAAGAACTTCCTCTTCCTCACCAACGCCTCCGAGCGCTCGCCCAAGGAGCTTCAGCAGAAGCTGTGGCGCATGGGGCTTGAGGTGGACGAGAGCCATTTCTACACGAGCGCCCTTGCTACCGCGCGCTTCATAAGCTCGCAGGCGCCCGGATGCAGCGCGTACGTTATCGGCGGCGCGGGGCTTATCATGGCGCTGCATGACGAGGGGATAACAATGAACGATGTCGACCCCGATTACGTCGTCATCGGCGAAGGCAACACCTATAATTACGAAAACATTCTCAAGGCCGTGCGGCTCGTCACGAACGGTGCGAAGCTTATCGGCACCAACAGCGACCTGACGGGTCCCTCCGAGGACGGCATCATTCCCGCCTGCCGCGCGATGATCGCGCCGATAGAGCTTGCAACCGGCAAGACCGCATATTTTGTCGGCAAGCCGAACCCGCTGATGATGCGCACCGGACTTCGCATCCTCGGCGTCCACTCCGGTGAGGCCGTTATGATCGGCGACAGGATGGACACTGACATGGTCGCCGGCATTGAGACCGGCCTCGACACCTGCCTTGTTCTCTCCGGCGTCACCTCGCGCGAGGATATTGAGAAGTTCCCCTACCGCCCGCGCCTTGTGCTCAACGGCGTCGGTGATATTCCGGGCTGCAATATGTAAATAGACAGGAAAAGAGCGCTGCAAAAGCAGCGCTCTTTTCGTTTTAACCTATTTTCTTTTCAAGACACACGAGCTTTACGCCGTCTATGCCGTTGAACGTGCAGTCCACAACTCCGACCTCTTTATAGCCTAGGCGCGCGTACAGCCGCCGCGCGGCCGCGTTCTTCACATTCGTGTCCATACGCAGATACGGGCAGCCGTTTTCAAGCGCGTAACGCTCATAGAAGCGTACGAACTCCGTGCCGCAGCCCTTGCCCGCGCAGGCCGGCTCCGCGACCAGCGTATGCAGCACCATGATCTTGTCGTCCGGCGCGGCATATTCCCAATGCGCGTCGGCATATTCGGGAACCTGTGTTTGATTTATCCGCGCCGCCGCGACGATCTCGCCGCCGTCGGCCATGACAAACAGCTCCCCCGCCGCAAGAGATTCGCGCGCGGTGCGCTCCGTCGGGTAGACGCCGCGCTTCCAGCCGATGCAGACGCGTCCGGCCTCCTCCTCGGAGATTATATGCTCATATATCGCGGCTACGGGCAGCACGTCCCGCTCGGCCGCTTTTCTTATCTCCGCCATATCACTCTTCCTCAGGCAGCAGATCAGTCATGCTCTTCATGCTCACGGCGAGCGTGGAGAGATTATGCAGCAGCGCAGAAGTGGCGGGCGGGAGTATGCCGGCGACGCCGAGGGCTATAAGCGAGCAGTTGAAGCCGACGATGAAGCGGTAATTGCGGTGGATGCGATCCATCAGCGCTTCGCTCAGGCGGCGCAGTGTGACCAGCTCGAACAGATTCTCCGACGATATGGTTATATCGGCGATCTCGCGCGCTATCGCGGCGCCAGTCGCTATCGCTATGCCGGCGTCGGCCTCGGAAAGCGCCGGGGAGTCGTTCACGCCGTCGCCTATCATTATGACCTTGCGTCCGGCGGCCTTCTCGCTGCGGATGTATGCAGCCTTGTCCTCCGGAAGCACTTCGGCGAACACCTCGTCCACCCCGACCTCCGCGGCCACGGCTTCCGCAGTCCTGCGGCTGTCGCCGGTCATCATCACGACCTTGTCTATGCCGCAGTCGTGCAGCGCACGGACGACGGCCTTCGCCTCGCGGCGCAGTGGGTCATGTATGCAGATGACGGCTGCAAGCTCGCCCGCGATGCAGAGATAAAGATGCGAATACTCCGCCGGGAGCGTGTTGAACTTCTCTTCCTCGCCTTCGGGTATGCGGCAGCCCTCGTCCTCAAAGACGAAATGCGCGCTGCCGATTATGGCCTTCTTGCCCTCGACCATGCTGGAGATGCCGTGCGCCACGACGTACTGCACCTGAGAATGGTACTCCTCATGCGACAGGCCGCGCCGTTTGGCCTCCTCAACTACCGCGTTTGCGATGGAATGCGGATAGTGCTCCTCAAGGCAGGCCGCGAGACGCAGCATCTCGCTCTCTTCACGCCCGCCGAAGGGCACGACCTGCGCGACCGTCGGCGTAGCGTAGGTCAGGGTTCCGGTCTTGTCGAAAACTATCGTGTTCGCCGCGGCGACCGCCTCAAGGAAGCGTCCGCCCTTGACGGAGATATTGTGCCCGCTGCTCTCGCGCATTGCGGACAGCACCGCGATAGGCATGGAGAGCTTCAGCGCGCAGGAGAAATCCACCATCAGCCCCGCCAGCGTCTTTGTGACGTTACGCGTGACGAGATAAGTCAGCACCGTGCCGCCGAGCGTATAGGGCACAAGGCGGTCGGCAAGGCGGGACGCCTTGTCCTCGGCGGTGGATTTGAGCTTTTCGGACTCCTCTATCATCTTGACGATGCGGTCATAGCGTCCGCCGCCCGATGCTTTCTCCACGCAGACAACGCACTCGCCCTCTTCGGCGACAGTGCCCGCATAAACATAGCTGCCCGGCCGCTTCGCCACCGGCATTGATTCGCCGGTCATCGAAGCCTGATTGACCATCGCCTCGCCCTCAACGACCTTGCCGTCGAGCGGGATCATGCAGCCGGTGCGGATAACGATCTCGTCGCCGGGGCGGATATCGCCGACGGGCACAAGAGTCTCTGTCTCGCCGGTGCGCAGCCACGCTTTGTCAACGTTTATGGACATCGCTCCCGCGAGGTCTGCGACGGATTTCTTATGCGTCCACTCCTCAAGTATCTCGCCGAGGGAGAGCATGAACATGACGGAGCTTGCCGTCGAGAAATCGCCGCGGAGCATCGAGACGGAAACCGCCGTTGCATCCAGCACCGCGACCGAGAGTCTGCCGTGCAGCAGCGCTTTCAGTCCCTCATGGATATACTTCAGCGAGCGCACTATCGCTATCGCCGTCGTCACCGGCACGGGCAGAAACAGCTTCGACGCCGTGCGGCGCAGCACCGCCATCGCGAGTTTATCCTCAAACTCGCGGTTCAGCCCGCGCGTTGTATGCTCCGGGACAAGCTGCATCGCCTCCGCCGCGGAAAACGAAAACGCCGCCAGCGCATTTATCACTGCGGCGCGCTCTGCGCGGTAGCATATGACCGCGTCGCGGGTGCGGTCGTACACCTTCACCTCGTCAACGCCGTCCACGCTGCGCATGTAATATTCCAGCACATCAGCCTCGTCCAGCGACATCCGTGCGCATTCGAGATGCACACGCAGCCGCCCGCGCGACTCATGGATTATTTTGCATTTCATAACTCGTTACCTCTTGCCGGCGGCTGCCGCAAGGCGCAGGTTCCGCCCGCGGCAGCCGCGGTATAAATCACGCCTTGACGGTCTCCTCAGACTTATCCTCGATAACCGCTGCCGCCTCTTCCTCGGCACGGAGACGGTTGATCTCCTTTGCGTCGGCGTAGACGTCCTCGGCGCCCTCGCGGATCGCGGTAACGGTCTGCATAACGCTGTCCTTCGCACGCAGAACAGCGGCGGTGGTATGTGCGTAAACCTTTCTGGCATCCTTGCTGCCAAGGATCTTCAGCCCCGCAGTGCCAAAGAGAACGCCCGCGGCAAACAGTCCGGTATGCTTCATAATGTATTCCTCCAATTTATATATGTAATAAGTTGCGCGCAACTAACTTTTTCTGCCAAACGCTCAACTGTAAAGGGAAATATAGCAGAATACACGCGAAAATTCAAGCCCCTTGATGTTAATAAATCGAAAATTCCCGCGAATATCAGGGGTTTCAGCCACCCGTACGTCACGGCACGGCACGCGAGCAAATTTTCCTAGATAATTGAAATTTATTCTTGCAAATTTAAACAAAAGTATATATAATGAAACTTGTCACACCGACTGACATTTTACCGGGAAAGGATATGCCATGTCGTTAGAAGAACTGCGTGAACAGAACATCCGGCTTGTCACCGAGAAGGCGCTGGAGTGCTTTATAAAAAACGGTATAAATAACACGCGAGTCTCCGAAATCGCCGCCGAGTCCGGGCTGACGCAGCGCTCCGTGTTCAGATATTTTCCCTCGAAGGACGACATCGTCATTGCCGCCGCATTCTGCTACTGGGAGCGCACGAAGGCATACATAGCGCGCGAGCTGCGCCGCCATACGGATGGCGCGCAGACCGGTATCGAGCAGATCAATATCATCCTCAACAGCTACGCGAACATGCTGTTTGTCGATCCCGAAGGGATACGCTTTTCGCTGGACGCGGAGGTCGCGCTGTACAGCGTCGGCAAGAATGCGCACGTTATCAACAGGCCGCCTGAGCGCTACGAGGCGTACACAGGCCCCCTGTCGCAGGCAGTGCGCCGCGGACTTGCCGACGGCACGGTCGACCCGAACGCGAACATCAAGCAGCTGTATTACAACGCCTATGATTCCATCCTCGGCATGATGCAGCGCCTGACCGTCGGCGTACCGAGCGTCAGCGAGCTTGACGCGCATGAGCGGCTTGAGAGCATGTGCGCGATGTTTACGCGCGAATTCGCCGCGAAGAAATAATCCCCCGCTTCAACCTTCGCAGACCAGCGGCGCAGGCCTCTTCCACGCCTCGCCGTTCGTCATATATTATTATTTGGAAGGAGAAACATATGGATTCCAAGTACAATGCCCTGTTTACCCCTTGGAAAATAGGCAAGGTCGAGATTCCTAACCGCATCGTGCAATGTTCCATGGGCGGCACTTCCCTCTTCGGCTGGATGGAGCCGTGTCATCTTGACAAGGAAGCCGCATATTTCCTGCTCAACCGCGCAAAGGACGGCGTAGGCCTCATTCTTCCCGGAATGCAGTGCATCAAGGACGCCATCGGCGGCCGCTGGCTGTATCAGAACGACAAGATGTTCAAGGACCTGAAGGTCTACATGGAGGAGTTCCACAAGACCGGAGCAAAGCTGTTCATTCAGCTCGCCGCCGGTATGGGTCGTTCCATGGCAATCACCAAGCCCATGGTAATGCTGCTTGAGCACCCGCTGCTCGGCAAGCTCGCCTCCCCCGTCGCCGACCTCGATTACATCACCGCCTCCGCCTCCGCTACTCCGAACCGCTGGTACGATCAGGTCAAATCCCGCCCTATGACCATCAAGGAGATTCAGGATCAGGTCGATGCCTTCGCCAAGACCTCCAAGAAGCTCATGGACGCCGGTGTCGATGGCGTTGAGATTCACGCCGTCCACGAGGGCTACCTGCTCGACCAGTTCACCATCTCCAATATGAACTACCGCACCGACCAGTACGGCGGCTCCTTCGAGAACCGTTTCCGCTTCCCGGTCGAGATAGTTCAGGCCATCAAGGCCGCCTGCGGCCCCGACTTCCCCGTCTCCCTGCGCTACTCCGTCGTCTCCAAGACGAAGGACTGGGGCAAGGGCGCCATGCCTTACGAGAAGGACTTCAAGGAGTTCGGACGCGACATGGAAGAATCCGAGCGTGCGGTCAAGTATCTTGCCGACGCCGGCTACGATATGTTCAACTGCGACAACGGCACCTACGACGCATGGTACTGGGCGCATCCGCCTCAGTACATGCCGGATAACTGCAACCTTGAGTACGTTGAGCACATAAAGAAGTTCACCGACAAGCCCGTCGTCTGCGCCGGCCGTATGGATCCCGTCAAGGCCGCCGAGGAGATCGAGGCCGGACGGCTCGACGCCGTTGCGATCGCCCGTCAGAACCTCGTCGACCACGAGTGGATACATAAGATCAAGGCCGGTCAGCAGGACGAGATCAAGCCCTGCATCCGCTGCCACAACGGCTGCTTCAACATGGCGAAGTTTGCCGGAACTCCGAACATCCAGCATCTGGGTGACTCTCTGCACCTCGCCCGCTGCGCCCTGAACCCCACCACCATGCAGCACAACCGCTACAAGATAGTCCCGACCAAGAAGCCCAAGAAGGTCGCAATCATCGGCGGCGGCATCGGCGGCATGGAGTGCGCTCTGGTTCTGACTCAGCGCGGCCACAAGCCCGTCATCTTCGAGAAGTCCAACGAGCTGGGCGGCCTGTTCCTGACCGCATCTGCCATGACCTTCAAGGAGAACGACAAGGATCTCATCACTTGGTACAAGCGCGAGATCGAAAAGGCCGGCATCGAAGTCCATCTCGGCACCGAGGTCAACGACCTCAACACCCTCCGCGGCTTTGACGACATCATCGTCGCTACCGGCTCCGTGCCCCGCACGATGCCGCAGATCAAGGGCTTTGAGAAGACTCTCACCTTCACCGATATCCTCAAGGACAAGAAAGACGTCGGCGACAAGGTTCTGTTCATCGGCGGCGGCCAGTCCTCCTGCGAGGCGGCCTACGACCTGCTGCTGAACTTCGGCAAGCACCCGATCATCGTCGAGTACGCGGGCGACCTCGTTGCCGCGCAGGCGACCTGCCTTGCGAACACCTCTTATCTGCGCGACGCGATGGAGTATCACAAGGTTCCCGTCTATCTGCACTCCACCGTCACCGAGATCACCGACAAGGGCTGCACCGTCAAGAATGTTCAGACCGGCGAGACCTTCTTCGTCGAGTGCGACAGCGTTGTCAACGGCATCGGCTTCGTACCGACCCCCGTCGGCGGCAAGACCGCATCCCGCAAGGTCAAGGGCAGAGAGACAATTCACCGCGTTGGCGACTGCGTCGCCATCGGCAATCTGCGCACGGTCATCTGGCGCGCATGGGATGTCTGCATGAAGATCTAACCCGTCCTCATGTTGATATAGAAAAAAGAAAGCATACCTCACAAACCTCAAAAAAAGAAAAAGCAATCGAATCGCAAACCTCAGAGGATCGCCGCACAAATGTGCGGCGATTTTTAATGCCGGCAGCGGGATGTTAACATGCGTTGCTTGCGGCAACGGTCGGTCTTGCTCTATAATGATGCCATCAGCCGAACCGAAGGAGGCTAAAATAATGCTGAGCGAAAATATAAAAACCGTCAGAAAGTCAAAGGGACTTTCTCAGGAAGAGCTGGCCGTCAAGCTGAACGTTGTGCGGCAGACAATATCCAAATGGGAGCAGGGGCTGTCAGTCCCCGATGCGGACATGCTGATATCCTTATCCGAGGCGCTGGATACGCCGGTGAGCACGCTGCTCGGCGAACCCGTCGCCGAGGCGAAGGCCGACGACCTGAAAGCACTTGCCGGTAAATTGGAGGTCATCAACCTTCAGCTCGCGCGGCAAAAGGCGGCGCGGCGGAAAGCGCTGCGCTGGCTGCTCATTGCGCTGTGCATGGTCACGGTGATTATCGCGGCGGCGCTGGTACTGCTGAACAGCCCGTATCTGGGCTGGAATTACAGCGATCCGGAAACTGCCGTCGCCGGCGCGGCGTTCCACGCCTTTGAGTGGCTGTTCGTGCGTCTCGCGCCGCTCGTCCTCATTGGCGCTGTAATCGGGCTTGTTCTTACGCGTAACAAGACGTAAAAAATCCTCCGTATGATTTTCATCATACGGAGGATTGATTATTTTATGGGTATTGCCGTATTCCTGCGATTACTGCATGTCCTTGATCGCGGCCTGTGCAGCTGCAAGGCGGGCGATGGGAACGCGGAACGGGCTGCAGGAGACGTAGTCGAGGCCGACTCTGTGGCAGAACTCAACAGAGCTGGGATCGCCGCCGTGCTCGCCGCAGATGCCGAGGTGCAGTTCGGGACGGGTCTGACGGCCAAGCTTTGCAGCCATGGCAACCAGCTTGCCAACGCCGACCTGATCGAGGCGGGCAAACGGATCGCTCTCGTAAATCTTCTTGTCGTAGTACGCGCCGAGGAACTTGCCGGCGTCGTCACGGCTGAAGCCGAAGGTCATCTGGGTCAGGTCGTTGGTACCGAAGGAGAAGAACTCAGCCTCGGTTGCGATTGCGTCCGCAGTCAGAGCGGCGCGCGGGATCTCGATCATGGTGCCGACAAGGTACTTCATGTCGGAGCC
>CAVCWF010000122.1:0-10247 GCA_963605945.1 Lachnospiraceae bacterium | reverse complement strand
TATATCAAGAGCCGCTTCCTGGACGACAAGCTGTCCGTCGGCATTCTGCTCGGCCTTGCGAAATACATGAAGGACACCGGCGCGAAGCCTGAGCGCCGCGTCTACGCGCATATCACCGTATACGAAGAGGTCGGCCACGGCGGCGCAGGCTCCGTTCCCGCGGGCGTGACCGAGGCGATAAGCGTCGACATGGGCTGCATCGGCGACGGGCTTCAGTGCACCGAGAGACAGGTGTCCATCTGCGCGAAGGATTCCGGCGGCCCGTACAGCTACGAGGTTGTCGGCAAGCTCATCGACGCCGCAAAGGCCGAGGGCGCGGACTACGCGGTCGACGTGTACCCGCACTACGGCTCCGACGTGGAAGCCACGCTCGGCTCCGGCTGTGATATCCGCCACGGGCTTATCGGCGCGGGCGTCTACGCAAGCCACGGCTACGAGCGCAGTCATCTCGACGGCGTTTACAACACGCTGAAGGTGCTGAAGGGCTATCTTAAAATATAAATTTATATTATGTTGAATACTCCGCGCGATTCTGTTATAATTCTTCTATAAAACCCCAAATGCGAGGATATAAAAATGGCTCTCGATCAGAATTACTTTGACGCCATCAACATCGACGTCGTCAAGAAAAAATATTATAACGCCAACAAGGTCAACGCCGTGCTGGAGGATATCCGCGCGCAGGCGCTGCGTCTGGAAGAAGAAAACAGGAATCTGCGCGAGCAGCTCGAATCGCTCAGCAGCCGCAAGGAGGAGATTGGCGACGCGATACTCTCCGCGAAAACCGTGTCCCAGCAGATCATATCCGACGCCTGCGTCCAGAGCGAAAAGCTCCTCAGCGACAGCCGCCTGAAGGCCAAGCAGATAATCGCCGCCGCGCAGGAGAAGAAGGAACACCTTCTCGCCGAGGCCGCGGAGCGGCAGGAATACTGCGTGCGGCAGGCCGAGAAGCTGTACTCCGGGATGCGCGAACGCCAGCTGGAGAGCATCGAGGCGCTGGACGACGACTGGCAGAGCTTTCTCTGCGGTCTGATGGACAGCGACGGCTCCGGCCCCTCGGAAGAAGAGCTGTCCGCCAAGGTCGGCGCGATCGCGCGCGAGCTTGCGGAAATAGACGACGAGTAATCGGCACATAAATGTATAAAAATCTCCGGTCATGTGACCGGAGATTTTTTATACATTTGATCGGAATTACTGAAGCTTTTCGAGATAGTCCACGATTCTGCCGACCGTATAGAGCTGAGCTGCGTCGTTATCGGAGATGGCGATGCCGAACTCGTCCTCAAGGGACATGATAAGCTCAACAACGTCCAGCGAGTCCGCGCCCAGATCGTCAATAAGGTTGGTGTCCATGGTTATGGATTCGGGGTCAAGCTCAAACTGCTGTGCCAGAACGGATTTAACCTTTTCAAACATTGTTATTCCTCCAGTGTTTTTATACGGACGTCAGGCCCATTCACGACTCTGCGGCTTGTTTCCGCCTTCGGGCTTGACATAGGACACGACAACGCGACGGTTCGGCTCCACGCCGGTGGAGCTGGTGGTAACGCCCTCGTAATTCTGAAGCGCGGTGTGAATGACATGGCGCTCATAGGAATTCATCGGCTCAAGCGCCATGCTGCGCTTATACTTGATGGCCTTCTCCGCCATCTTCTCGGCAAGCTTGGTGAGGGATTCCTCGCGCTTGCTGCGGTAGTTCTCAGCGTCGACGCTGATGTGCAGATGCTTCTCGCTGCCGCGATTGACAACGTAGTTCGTGAGATGCTGTATCGCGTCGAGCGTCTCGCCGCGGCGGCCGATTATCGCGCCCATGCCGCTGCCGGAAAGCTCAACGTTGATCCCGCCGTTATCGCGCGCGGAAATGGCGATGTTCGCCTTGACGCCCATGCGGTCGAGCAGGCCGGTCAGGAACTGGCGAACCGCGGCATAGTCGGCAGGCTCGTCCACTGCCGGAGCACTGACCTCGACCTCGACCGTCTCAACGACCACGGTCTCCTCGACAGGCGCCGGTTCATCCTCCGCCTCGTAACTCACGCGGACGACCGCAGGAGATGCGCCGATGCCCAAAAATCCGGACTTGGCACGTTCGAGGATCTCCACGGATACGTCGTCGCGGTCAAGACCCAGCTCCGCGAGAGCGGCGTTTATCGCATCGTCCTCGGTACGGCCGGTCTTTTCCAAAGTTTTGATCATATCGTAATTCTCCTGTTATTCTTCTTTGTCCTCTGCGGACTCTTCCGCGGGAGTCTCCTCCACGGCGGCTTCGGCTTCCGCATCGGTGTTCTGCTCGGTCTGAAGCGCGGTGTCCTCGCTGACGAGCACTTCCTCGGCGACGGTCTCGTCTATGGAGGCTGCGCCTTCGGACTCGGCGGCTGCGGCAAGAGTGGCTTCCTCGGCGGCTTCGGGATTCTCGAAGCGATCCTCAACATAGGCGCGGCCGCGCGCATAGCGGCGGTTGCCGACCTGAGAGGCGGGCTTCTCATTCTCCTTTATGCCAAGGCGCTCGCGGCGCGCGGCGCGCTCCGCCTTATCAAGCGCGGCCTTGCGCTCGTCGCTCTTCTGCTTCTCGCTGGCCTGAATTTTCTTCTTGCTGGTGTTGACGTTCTTCTCGGTCTTGCCTTCGGCGCGGAGACGCTCGGTCTCCAGACGCTTTGCCTCCAGCTCCTTTTCACGGGCGCTGCGGGCGGCCTGACGGATCTTGTCCTCCTCGTCAAGCTTCTTCTTGTAGACCTTGGTCAGCGTGAAGTCACGGATGATGCCGAACACGCTGTTTGCGATCCAGTAGATACCCATTGCGGCGGGCATGACGAAGCAGATCCAGATGGACATGAGGGGCATGACAAGGTTCATGCTCTTCATGGTAGCTGCGGCCTGATCTCCGGCTGCGCCTGCGGAGGGAGCGGGGTTGATGGCGTTGCTGATCTTCATGGACGCCCAAGAGAGGAACGCGGAAATGATCGGGATGAGGAACAGTCCCAGAGCGGGCAGCCAGACGGCGGAATCGCTCCAGTCGGTGTTGAAGAAGAAGTTCCACTGCGGCTGGTCGCCGAGGTTGAGACCGAGGAAGCCGAAGTCGATATTCATCAGTCCGTCGATCTTGCCGGCAAGAGCCGTCTGGATCTCATCCCAATGCTGATGGGCGAGGTTTGCGAGCTTTATCTCGGCGTAGGCGTCAGCCTTGGCAGGGATAGTGTAAAGCCCGGCGCTGACAAAATAGTCCTGCAGCGTGGTAACGACGCTCTCCGCGGCGAACATCATACGGGTGATGGGCTGTCGGATAACGGAGTACAGCGCGATGAGGATGGGGAACGGGATAAGAGACCAGAGGCAGCCGGACATGGGGTGGATACCCTCTTCGCGGTAGAGCTTCTGCATCTCCTGATTGAGCTTCTGGGGGTTGCCTTCATGGCGGCGCTGAAGCTCCTGAAGCTGGGGCTGGATACGGGTCTGGCGCATCATGCTCTTCTTGCTCTTGGCCATGAACGGGGAAAGGATAAGGTTGACGACCAGTGCGAAGAGGATGACAGCGACGCCGTAGTTGCCAGTAAGCTCATAGAGCTTGACCATCAGCCATGCAAACGGTTTAGTGATTATCGCCCACATAGTAACTCCTTAAATGTGTGTAGATAGGGGTCGATCCCGTCAGGGCACGGGGTCATAGATGTCATAGTCGTCCGAATGGAACGGATGACAGCGCGCGATGCGCTTCAAGGCCAGCCAGCCTCCCTTGAGCGGGCCGTATTTTTCGATCGCCTCAAGCGCGTATTGCGAACAGGTCGGGATGAAGCGGCAGCAGGGCGGGCGCGCGGGAGATATCCTGCACTGATAAAAGCGGATGGCGGCGAGCATGAATTTCTTCACGGCTTCGCCTCCCGTCTGAGGGACAGCTTTTCGCATGCGGCCATGAACGCCGCGTTCATGCGCGAATACTCCGCGCCGACACAGCGGCTGCGCGCGACGATGACGATATCCCATCCGGTTTTGAGCTGAGACGAATTCAGCCGGTATATTTCCCTCAGGCGGCGGCGCACCCGGTTGCGCACGACGGCATGACCCAGCTTTGTAGACACCGTGTAGCCCACACGGTTATGGTCAAGGCCGTTTCGCCGGCAGTAGACCACCATGAATGGGGTCACTGTGCTTTTGCCCTTGGAATATAAGCGTCTGAAATCGCTGTTTTTCTTCAGCGTGCATCTGATGTTCAAAGAGACACTTCTCCCATGCTATACTTCGTCAAACATGCATAAACACCTAAAGGGCGGATCGCTCCGCCCTAAAAATATTATGCTTTGACCTGTTTCACGAGTGTGATCAGTAGCTGAGCTTTGCTCTGCCCTTTGCTCTGCGGCGAGCGAGAACCTTGCGGCCGTTCGCGGTCTTCATTCTCTTGCGGAAGCCGTGCTCCTTCTTGCGCTGGCGCTTCTTCGGCTGATAAGTACGAAGCATGATATGCACTCCTTTCAGGTGTAATACTCAACATCGGGCCGGGTCCCGAAGTAGTTGACATATAAAAATAGCCACTTGGCGACAACCGCCGCCAAGTGGCTATTATATACTAAAACATCAGGTTCTGTCAACCAAAAATTCGATTTTTAATGCCGGGAACGGAGCTTTCTGCGCCGATCAGTCAAAATGGATGACACTGCGGGTCAGCTCGTCGGGCGTGACGTTGGGGTTATGGTAGCGCTCGCGCGTCTCGGTCGCGCCGCCCATTGATATCGCCTGCTTGGGACAGTACTGGAGACAGCTGAGGCACTGGATGCAGTCCTTGCCGAACTTGGCCTTGCCGTTGACGATGGTGATGTTGCCCTTGGGACACAGCTTCGCGCACTGGCCGCAGCCGATACATGCGTCGCCCGCCTTGAGCTTGCGGCCCTTGAGCTTGGACAGCAGCGGCCACGCGGCGCTCTCGACGGCGTTGACGCTCATCTTCGGCGGCTGCTTTCTGCGCTTGAAGGACAGCGCGTCGATTGCGATCTGCATCGCCTTTTCCTCGGAACGCTTCTGCGCCTTCTCCGGGGAGATCGGCGGCATCATAAGGGTGTGCGGGAAGAGCCAGATGCAGGAGCACTGGTGGGAGACGCCCGCCCAGTAGGTCAGGGGGATGATGCTGTTGAGCTTATACAGGCCGCAGCCGATATAGCCCGCGTAGCTACAAACGCCGAAGGTGTAAGCCTTGGGGTTTACCTTGATGGTCTTGGCGTACTTCTCCACATCGCCGGGCAGACCGCCCGCGTAGCACGGGAAGACGAAGCCGACGCGCTTTGCGGCGCTCACGTCAGTCACGGCGGGAGCCTTGCGCATCATTATAATATCGGTGTCGCCCATGCGCTTTGCAATGTTCTTTGCGATGTCGAGACAGTTGCCTGTGCCGGAGAAACAGAAGATCACGTTTTCGCTCATGTTTACCGCTCCTTTGTTATTTATAAAATTAGTTGTCTGCATTGTACACCAAAAGCATTTGTGATACAATAGTCCCGCAACGAATGAAACAAAAGGAGAAAAAATGTACCACATCAAGCATGATAAGCGCGCGGAAAGCTCGGTCGAGCTTATATGCACGGCGGTGCTGGAGCTGCTGGAGACAAAGCCCCTCGGCGAGATAACGATAAGCGACGTGCAGCGCCGCTCGACCGTCAGCCGTTCGACCTTCTACCGGAACTTTGACAGCCTTGAGGACGTGCTCGCGCTGCTGTGCGACCGCGGCTTCGACGAGATTGCAGCCGGGAGCGGCGCGCCGGTGTATATCCGAGTGTTCCACTACTGGTTCAATAACGCCGCGGTGCTCGAAGCGCTCGTCCGCACAGGGCGGGCGGACATTCTGGCCGAGAGTCTGAAAAAGCTGCTGCTTCGTTCGAAGGAGCTGCCGGGCATGGACGAGGCGCGGCTGGACTACTTCGCCGCGAACATCGGCTACGTTATGACCGGCATCCTCGCAACATGGCTCAAGCGCGGCAGGCGCGAGAGCGAAGCGGAGCTTGCCGGAATTCTGGCCGACTGCTTCGCCGCCGCGGGCGCGATGCTTATGCTTGGCTGAGTCTTACAACTCAAAAATCGAGTCGTCATTCTCCACCCAGTCACTGACGGGGATGGTTATGTACTCGGTCTCGCCTGTGCGGATTATGACGCGGTCTATGCCGGCGTTGATTATCTGGCGCTTGCACATGGCGCAGGACATCGCGTCGTGCAGCAGCTCGCCGGTTCGCGCGTCGCGGCCGACGAGGTATATGCTCGCGCCGATCATGTCGCGCCGGGAGGCGGAGATTATTGCGTTCGCCTCGGCGTGGACACTGCGGCACAGCTCATAGCGCTCGCCCGACGGGATGCGCAGAGTCTCGCGTGTGCAGCGGCCAAGGTCGCTGCAATTGCGGCGGCCGCGCGGCGCCCCGTTGTAGCCGGTGGAGATTATCTCGTCGTTGCGGACGATTATCGCGCCGTATTTCCGGCGCAGGCAAGTGGAACGCTCCAGAACGGAGTCGGCTATATCAAGGTAATAATTCTGCTTGCTGGTACGGTTATCCATAGTTTTCCCTCCGGGATCTTCATATCTTAGTATCAGTTAACAAGGGCAGACACGCCTGACAGTGCGTTTTTTTCGGCGCTTTTTGCGTTTTTCGACTTGAAGGGCAGCAACCCGTCTACACCTCAAAAAGCAAAAAAACACTCGATAATTATTCCTGTCAGGTGCGCAGCAGTTTTGACGGAGCAGAAATGTGGCCAGACGATGAAAAGGCCGCAGAGAATACTTGCTGTATTGTCAAGGACTTTGAAGAAGTATGGGCGCATTTCTTCCCGCCAAAACCGTGTTTGTCCTTGTCAACTGATACTTAATATACATTAAATATCACTATAAAGTCAATGACGTGTTGCCAATCTTGGCGAGAGGTGTTACAATCACGCTATGAACAGAAATTATCAGAAGGAACTGGACCGTATAATCCAGAAGCGCGGCAAAAGAATGCCGCGGGTGCTGCTGCACAGCTGCTGCGGCCCCTGCTCCAGCTCTGTGCTGGAATATCTCACACAGTATTTCGACGTGACGCTGCTGTGGTATAACCCAAATATCTATCCTAAGGAGGAATTTGACCGCCGTTTCAAGACTCAGGTGCAGCTCATCGAGAGCATGGGTCTGGCGGACAAGGTCAGCGTTCTGGCCGAGCCGTGGAAAAGCGCGGACTATTACGCGCGCATAAAAGGGCTTGAGAACGAGCCGGAGGGCGGCAAGCGCTGCGCCGAGTGCTTCAGGCTTCGCCTGCTGGAGACGGCGCGGCTTGCAAAGCACTATCAATACGACTATTTCTGCACGACGCTGACGCTGTCGCGCCATAAGGACGCGGTGCTCATAAACGGCATCGGCGAGGAGATAGGCCGCGCGGTCGGTGTGAGCTGGCTGCCGTCGGACTTCAAAAAGCGCGACGGCGAGAACCGCTCGATAGAACTGAGCGAAAAATACGGACTTTACAGGCAGCTCTACTGCGGCTGCGAATTCTCTCTGCACCGCCGTGAAGAGACGGCGGCGCGCATGGCAAAGGACTTGGAGGACCCCGATGAAGAAAACAGCAACACTTAAACTCGCAACAGCCGCGGTCGTCGGCGCATGCTACGCCGTGCTCACAATGATACTCGCCCCGATAAGCTACGGCGCGGTGCAGTTCCGCGTATCTGAGGCGCTGTGCATACTGCCGTTTTTCATGCCCTGCACCGCGTGGGGGCTGTTCGGCGGCTGCATCATCGCAAACCTGCTGACGGGCAACATATTCGACATAGTTTTCGGCTCGCTCGCGACGCTGGCCGCCGCGCTGCTGACCGCCGAAATAGGCCGCCGCGGGCACGACTTGGGCAGGAAGATACTGGCCTGCCTGATGCCTGTGCTGTTCAATGCCGTCGTCGTCGGCGCCGTGATAACGAGCGCCTATAACGGTCTCGGCATATTCTCACACCCCGCCGCCTTCGCGCTCAACGCCGCGCAGGTCGGACTCGGCGAGGCCGCGGTGCTGTTTATCATCGGCCTGCCGATGATGTACTACCTCCCCGGAATGAAATTCTTCAGAGAATTTACAATAAAACTAAACGACTAAAACAAAGGCAAGAAACGAAAGGAGACGTATATGAAGGTCAGAAAAGCGATAATCCCCGCCGCCGGTCTTGGTACGCGCCTGCTCCCTAACACCAAGAGCATCCCGAAGGAAATGCTTCCGCTGGTGGATAAGCCGGTCATTCAGTACATAGTCGAGGAGGCCGTGGCCGCCGGCGTTGAGGAGATTCTCATTATCACCAACCGCGGCAAGAACCCCATCGAGGACTATTTTGACTACGCTCCCGACCTTGAGGAGCGCCTGATTCAGGACGGCAAGAGCGACGAGGCCGCAACCGTCCGCGCAGTCGCGGACATGGCGGACGTATTCTTCCTGCGCCAGAAGGAGACGAAGGGTCTCGGCCACGCCGTATGGCGCGCGAAGAGCTTTGTCGGCAACGAGCCGTTCGCGGTGCTTCTCGGCGACGATATCATGCTCAGCGAGAAACCCGTTCTCAAGCAGCTTGTCGAGGCTGCCGAGGCCAACAATTGCAGCGCCGTCGCGGTGCGCGAGGTGCCGGATGAGCTTATCACGAAGTATTCCTCCGTCAAGCTCATCGAGCAGCTTTCCGAGCGCGTGTACAAGATCGGCGACATGAACGAGAAGCCGACGCTTGAGGAAAAGTTCTCGAACTTCGCTATCCTCGGCCGCTACGTGCTCACCCCCGCGATATTCGACATTCTGGAGCACACCGCGCCCGGCCGCAACAACGAGATACAGCTCACCGACGGCATGAAGGAGCTGTGCCGTCATGAGCCGATGTGCGCCGTCGATTTCGAGGGCAGGCGCTACGACACCGGCAACCTCAAGGGCTATCTTGAAGCGATAATCGACTTTGCGCTGAAGAACGCCGAGGCGGGCGAATGGCTGCGCCAGTTCATCATCGACAAGGCCGAAATGCTGAAATAAACTTTCCTCTTGACAAACTCCGGCTTCGGCTATATACTCGCGTTGTAATTTAACAGGGGGGCTGGATACTTCCGGCTGAGATGGAGCCAATAGAGGCTCCGGACCCGTGAACCTGATCCGGATAATGCCGGCGTAGGAAACAGAGTATCGCAATTTTCCGCAGGTTCTTGATTTTAAGAACCTGCGGTTTTTCATATTCTGCTTCCCCGAATTACAAAAACGCAATTTAGGAGGAAAGAAACATGAAAACCAAATCCCATCTCAAGCTCCGCGCGCTCTGCGAGGGTGCCATCATGGTCGCTCTGGCGCAGGTGCTGGGCTATCTCAAGTTCTTTGAGCTGCCGCAGGGCGGTTCCATCACCATCGGTATGCTGCCGATATTCCTGTACTGCGCCCGCTGGGGCTTCGGCCCCGGTATGCTGGCAAGCATAGTATACAGCGTCCTTCAGCTCCTGCTTGACGGCGCGTATGCATGGGGCTGGCAGTCCATGGTCGGCGACTACATTCTCGCCTTCTCCGTGCTTGGTCTTGCAGGACTTTTCCACAAGAACCACTACGGCTTCTACTACGGCATTCTCGTCGGCGGTTTCGCGCGCTTCCTCGTGCACTACCTCACCGGCGTGTTCGTATGGGGCGAGTACATGCCTGAGACCTTCTTCGGCATGACCATGACCACCCCGTGGTTCTACTCCGCGCTCTACAACGGCAGCTACATGGTTCTCGACATGCTGCTCTGCGCGGTTATTGGCTGGATCCTGTGGAAGCCGCTCGGCAAGTACATCCGCGGCGAGGATCTGCAGAAATAAGTCCCCCGATCTGTGAGTTTAATGTGAGGAAAAATCCGGCGGTTTTGCACCGCCGGATTTTTTATAAAAATTTTCTTTATTCCCGCAACATTCAATGTCCCCCAACTGTATACAGGTCAGAGCGGCAGAGATAAGCCGCCGAAGAAAGGACTTGTTACGATGAAAAGAAGAAGTATTATAGCTCTTATCCTCTGCACAGCAGCCGTGTTCGCGCTTGCGGCATGCAGCGCTGCCAGCGCCGCCAACGATACGCCGGCCGACATTGTTGGCGGAGACCCGTCCACATGGGGTCCCACCGAGCACAGCAGCCTCGCCGAAGCCGAAGCGGCCGCCGGAACAGAAATGCAGATACCCGAAAAAATCCTTGACACAAAAGCCTCCATGTTTTTAACTTGGTATAATGAAAAGTACATCGAAGCCATCTACATGAACGGCGACGACGAGATAGCCCGTGTGC
>CAVCWF010000121.1:0-5094 GCA_963605945.1 Lachnospiraceae bacterium | reverse complement strand
GCATCACCGCGCGCAAGATCGGTACGAAGCACGTCATAGCGCGTATAAGAGACACCGAATACCTGCGGCAGACGGAATTCCTGCGCGAGGTGCTCGGCCTGTCGATAACCATAAACCCCGAATACGAGTGCGCCAAGGAGATCGCGCGCATACTGCGCTTCCCCAGCGCCGCCAGAGTCGATACATTCTCCAAGGGCAGCGTCGAGATCGTGGAGCACCGCGTGCGTGAGCACGGGAAGCTTGACGGCATGAAGCTGAAGGATCTGTCGTCGGTCTGCGGAGCGAAGGTGCTGGTCAGCGTCGTGGAGCGCGGCGGCGAGGCGATCATCCCGAACGGCGAATTCACCCTTCACGCGGGCGACCGCCTGAGCATTACCGGCGATACAAAGGAGCTGCGGAAATTTTTCATGGCCATGGGGCAGTATAAAAAGCCCGTGCGCAATGTAATGATAATGGGCGGCAGCCGCATTGCGGTGTACCTGACAAGGCTGCTTCAGGAGAGCGGCATCGGCGTGTCCGTCATCGACCGCAGCCCTGAACGCTGCGAGCAGCTGTGCGATATCCTGCCCGGTGCGAACATCGTCTGCGGCGACGCGACGCGCAGTGAAGTCCTGCTTGAAGAGGGCATCCGCACGACGGATGCATTTGTCGCGCTCACCGGCGACGACGGCGACAATATAATCACCTCGCTCTATGCGAAGAAGCGTGCCGTCGGTAGCATCGTCACCAAGGTCAACCGGGAGCACTTCACTGAAATACTCGAAAGCTCCGACCTCGACTGTATCGTCACGCCGAAGGAGCTGGTCGCGCAGCAGCTTGCGCGCTATGTCCGCGCGATGCACGACTCGATGGGCAGCAGCATGGAGACGCTGTACCGCCTTGCCGACGGCAAGGTCGAGGCGCTGGAGTTCCGCGTGACTGAGGGTGCGGCCTGCATCGGCATCCCGCTCAAGTCGCTGAAGCTCAAGCCGAACGTGCTGATCTGCGCCGTCATCCGCGGCAACCGCAGCATAATCCCCGACGGCGAAACCACTATCTGCACCGGCGATCACGCGATAATCGTGTCTACCGCCGGCAAGCTCAAGACCATAGACGGTATCGTTGACAGATAAACGCTATGAATTACAGAATGATTGCGCGGATACTCGGCATGGTGCTGCTGATCCTTGCGGCGCTGCTGGTTCTTCCGCTTATTGCCGGGCTGTACTATGGCGAAAATGTACTCAACTTCGCGGTCACGATCGCGGCGGCCGCGGCGCTTGGCGGCTTCTTCATGCTGTTCAAGCCGAAAAACCGCGATATCTACGCGCGCGAGGGCTTCACGGCGGTCGGCCTGTCGTGGATACTGATGTCGCTGCTCGGTGCGCTGCCCTTTGTTATCAGCGGCGATATTCCAAGCTATGTGGACGCGCTGTTTGAGACCGTCTCCGGCTTTACGACCACCGGCTCCACGCTGCTTACGGACATTGAGGCGATGAGCCGCGGCTGCATGTTCTGGCGCATGTTCACGCACTGGATAGGCGGTATGGGCGTGCTGGTGTTCATCATGGCGGTGCTGCCTATGAGCGGCGAGCACTCAATGCATATAATGCGCGCGGAGATACCGGGGCCGGTCGTCGGCAAGCTTGTCCCCCGTGCGAGGAAGACCGCGGCGATACTCTATCTTATATACATGGGCATGACTGCCGTTGAGACGGTTCTGCTCCTCTGCGGCGGCATGAGCTTTTATGACGCGCTGCTGCACGCCTTCGCGACCGCCGGTACCGGCGGCTTCTCGACGCGCGGCGCGAGCATCGCGGCGTTTGACAGCCTTTATATCGAGGTCGTCATAAGCGTGTTCATGCTGCTCTTTGCCGTGAACTTCAACCTCTATTTTCTGCTGCTCATGGGGCGTGTGCGCGACGTGCTGAAAAATCAGGAGCTGCGCTGCTTCGGCGTCATTGTGGCTTTCTCAATGCTTACCATTGCGTGGAACATCTCCGGGCAGTACGGCAGCTTTGCCGAAGCGCTGCGCTATTCGTCGTTCACGGTTGCCTCGCTCGTCAGCAGTACCGGCTTCGGCACCGCGGATTTCACGCAGTGGCCGCAGTATTCGCAGTGGCTGCTGGTGATAATCATGTTTGTCGGCGCCTGCGCGGGCAGCACCGGCGGCGGACTCAAGCTCTCCCGCGTGATGATGCTGCTGAAAGCGGCGTTTTCTGACCTGCGGCACATGATATGGCCGCGCCGCGTCAACCGCGTTCAGATGGAAGGGCAGCGGGTGGAGCAGGCGGCGATACGGGCGGTGTTCTCATATTTCACGCTGTATATGCTCATGCTGCTGCTTGGGACGCTGCTCATTTCCTTTGACGGGTTTGACACCGCGACGAACTTCACCGCGGCGCTGACTTGCCTTTCAAACATGGGGCCGGGGCTTGGCCTTATCGGCCCGGCCGGAAACTTCTCGATATTCTCTGATTTCTCAAAGCTTCTCATGTCGTTCCTGATGCTTGCGGGGCGGCTGGAAATATATCCGATCCTCGTGCTGTTTTTCCCGTCGGTCTGGAAACGCAGCTGAACAGTCTATCTGCGTACCTATAAATATATAAATCGGAGACGCTTGGATGAATTACAGGATGATACTGCGGACGGTGGGATTCGTGCTGTCCATACTTGCCGCGCTGATGCTGCTGCCGCTGATAGCGGGAGTCTGCTATGGCGAGAGCGTGGCGCACTTCGCGGTGAGCATAATCATAACCGGCGCGATAGGGCTGACGCTGTCGCGGCTCAAGCCCAGAACGCAGGATTTCTATGCGCGCGACGGCTTTGTGACGGTCGGGCTGGTGTGGATATCCATGTCGCTGCTCGGCGCGCTGCCCTTTGTCCTCAGCGGGGACATCCCGAATTATCTCGACGCCGTGTTTGAGACCGTCTCCGGCTTTACGACCACCGGCGCGACGATACTTCCGCAGGTCGAAGTCCTCAGCCGCGGCTGTATGTTCTGGCGCATGTTCACGCAGTGGATCGGCGGCATGGGCGTGCTGGTGTTTATGATGGCTGTCATGCCGATGTGCGGCGACCACTCGATGCACATAATGCGCGCCGAGTTTCCGGGGCCGACGGTCGGCAAGCTCGTCCCCCGCGCGCGGCAGACGGCGCTGCTGCTCTATCTCATCTACATTTTCCTCACCGCGGCGGACACCGTGCTGCTGATGCTCGGCGGCATGAGCTTTTATGACGCGCTGCTGCACTCCTTTGCAATCGCGGGCACGGGCGGCTTCTCGACCTACACCCTGAGCGTAGGATCGTTTGGCAGCCTGTATATCGAGCTTGTCATCTCGATCTCGCTTATAATTTACAGCATAAATTTCAACCTCCACTACATGCTGCTGATCGGCCGCGTGAAAACCGTGCTGAAGAGCGAGGAACTGCGGTTCTTCTTAGGCACCATAATCGTGGCGACGCTGCTTGTCGCGCTCAATCTGAGAGCCGATTTCGGCGCGGTGGGCGCACTGCGCCACGCGTTCTTCGCTGTGTCGAACATGGTCAGCACGGCGAGCTTCAGTACGCTTGACTATACGCAGTGGCCGCAGTTCACGCAGTGGGTGCTGCTGATGCTGATGTTCGTCGGCGCATGCGCGGGCAGCACGGGCGGCGGCCTGAAGGCGTCGCGCTTTATAATGCTGGTCAAATCTGCCGCGTCCGACGTGCGCCGGATGATACATCCGCGGCGCGTCACGCGCATCCAGCTGGACGGCAGCCGGGTCGAATCCGGAACACTCAAGGCGGTGTATACATACTTCCTTATATATGTCCTCATAATCGTTGCCGGGACGATGGTCGTCTCGCTGGATGGCTACGACATGACGACGAATTTCACTGCGGCGCTGGCCTGCATATCGAATATCGGGCCGGGAATGGGGCAGATAGGCCCCGCGGGCTGCTTCAACATCTTCTCAACGCCGGTGAAAATGGCGCTCTCGGTCATCATGCTCCTCGGAAGACTGGAGCTGTACCCGATACTTGCCTTCTTCGCGCCGACGACGTGGAGAAAGTGACGGCGCGGCGTGCCGTATTGCAAAAAGGGCGAAAGTGTGAGATAATGGTATCAGTTGGCGAAACATTAACTGATACTAATAAAATGTGAAACGGGGATTTTCGTATGCCGAGATTTTTTATGGCCGGTACAAACATTCTGGGCGGCATGGCAATAATGAAAGGGCGCGACGCGGAGCATGTGCGCGTGCTGAGGCTGCGCCCCGGCGAGGATATGATAATCTGCGACGGACAGGGGACGGATTATAAATGCCGTCTCGTGAAGGCCGATAAGGAGCAGGTCGAGGCCGAGGTGATCGAGGTCG
Organism: Lachnospiraceae bacterium; assembly: GCA_963605945.1. GTDB lineage: Bacteria > Bacillota > Clostridia > Oscillospirales > Oscillospiraceae > Limivicinus. The sequence goes on along the minus strand of CAVCWF010000121.1, from coordinate 754 downwards.
TCCGCTGCCCCGCGGAGCCGAGCGTGAAGGTGACGGTGCTGTGCGGCCTGCCGAAGGGCGACAAGACGGACTATATCATTCAGAAATCCGTCGAGGCCGGCGCGGAGGAGATACTGTTTTTCAATTCCGACCGCTGTGTCGCAAGGCCGGATAAGCCCGAAAAGAAGCTTGAGCGCTGGCAGCGCATCGCCGAGGAGGCCGCGAAGCAGTCCGGGCGCGGGATAATCCCGCAGGTCGGCTGGGCGGGCGACTTTGCGGGGGCGCTGGACGTCGCGGTGAAGAAGGAGCTTGGCCTGTTCATGTACGAGACGGGCGAGCGGGAGGCGCTTAACGATGTGCTGGGCGCGAACCCCGGCATTGCGAGCGCCGCGATAATCACCGGGCCTGAGGGCGGATTTGCGCAGTTCGAGGCTGATCTCGCGCGCATCGCGGGGCTGCATATCTGCTCGATGGGCGAGCGGATACTCCGCTGTGAGACGGCTCCCGTCGTCGCGCTGACCGCAGTGATGTACGCAACGGGCAACCTCTCGTGAAGTGAATAAAGGACAATCCCCGGCGGCGGATGCATCATCCGCCGCCGGGGATTATTGTATAGAGGGGGAAAAGGCGCTCCTTTTGGGAGCTGGCGGGGACAGCCTCCGTGCCGTCCCGTGTTCTTACGTTGCTCTTTCTTTTTCCTATTGGTGATAATCCAAGACTGGCGACCCCTTTCCCCAGTGTGCGCACTGGGGACTTCCCCTAGAAGGGGCAGCGC
>CAVCWF010000120.1:0-6311 GCA_963605945.1 Lachnospiraceae bacterium | reverse complement strand
CCGCAGGAGACCGCGATAGGCGCACTGGGGCTGTACATCTCCGGCGGCAGCGTCGGCGATTTCCAGCCGATGAACATAAATTTCGGCATAATAAGCCCCCTAGGTTACAGGGTCAAGGGTAAGAGAAACAAAAACGCCGCGATATCCGAGCGCGCGCTCGGCGTTATCGACGGCCTTATGGCAAAGGAGGTTTTCCACTGTGAGGATAATCGTTGACGCAATGGGCGGCGATAACGCGCCGGAGGAAATAGTAAAGGGCGCGGTGCGCGCGAAGAGAGAGCTTGGCGTGGACGTCACCCTCGTCGGCATTGAGGATAAGGTTCGCGCCTGCCTCAAGGCCGAGGGCTGTGCCGACGGCGAAATAGAGGTCATCAACGCCAGCGAGATAATCACCATGGAGGACGACCCCAGCACCGCTACCCGCCGCAAGAAGGATTCGTCCATGGCGGTAGCGCTCACAATGCTCAAGGACGGCAAGGGCGACGCGGTCGTCTCCGCTGGCAGCACCGGCGCGCTCCTCACCGGGGCGACGCTGACCGTCAAGCGCATCCGCGGCATCCGCCGCGCGGCGATGGCGCCCGTCCTTCCGAGCGGGGAGCACGGAGTCATGCTCATCGACTGCGGCGCGAACGTCGAGTGCACGGCGGAATATCTGCTTCAGTTTGCGTATATGGGCAGCTTCTATGCCAAGAAGCTCATGGGCTGTGAGAACCCGCGCGTCGGCCTTCTGAACGTCGGCACCGAGGACACCAAGGGCGGCGAGCTTCAGCATCAGGCTTTTGCGCTGCTGAAGGAAGCGCACGAAGAGGGGCGCATCAACTTTGTCGGCAACGTCGAGGGCACGGGCGTTTTCGCCGGTGCGGCGGACGTCGTAGTCACCGACGGCTTTACCGGCAACGTCCTTCTCAAGAGCACCGAGGGCGTTATCAAATATATGATGAAGCAGCTCAAGGGCGTGTTTTATAAGAACACCGCCAATAAGCTCGCGGCGGCGGTGCTGAAAAAGGATCTCGGCGTTATGAAGAAATCCATGGACGTCAACGAGGTCGGCGGCACGGCGATGATCGGCATCAGCAAGCCCGTCATCAAGGCGCACGGCTCCTCCAACGCCGCATGCATCTTCTCCGCAATCCGTCAGGCGAAAAGCTTTGCCGAGTCCGGCATAATTTCCGACATAGAGGCAAACATCGAATACATGAAGCTCAGAACCGAGGCAAAAGCGGAATGAACGGTCTGGAAGAAAAAATCGGCTATCAGTTTAAAAATGCACAGCTTCTCGAAACGGCGCTGACCCACAGCTCCTACGCCAACGAGCGCCATTCTCCCGCCTGCCAGAGCTATGAGCGGCTGGAGTTTCTGGGCGACTCGATACTCGGCATCGTGACGGCGGACTTCCTGTATCACCATGAGCCGGAGCTGCCGGAGGGGCGCATGACGCGTCTGCGCGCGGAGCTTGTCTGCGAGACGAGCCTGCACAAGGTCGCGCTTGAGCTTGGCATCAGCGAATATATGCGCCTTGGCCGCGGCGAAGAGCACACCGGCGGGCGGCAGCGCCCGTCGATACTCGCGGACATGGTCGAGGCGATCATCGCCGCCATGTACATCGACAGCGGCATGGAGCAGGCGCGCGAGTTTATAATGACCCGCGTTCTCAAGGACGCGAAGATCGACGATAACCACCGCACGGCGGATTATAAGACCGAGCTTCAGGAGCTTGTGCAGCGCCGCAGCAATCAGCATATCAGCTATGAGCTTATCGGCGAGAGCGGCCCCGACCACTGCAAGACCTTTACCTTTCAGGTCTGCGTCAACGGGCTTCCCGTCGGCGAGGGCAGCGGCAGGACGAAGAAGGAAGCCGAGCAGCAGGCCGCGGGCAGAGCGCTGGAGGCGATGAGAGAGTGAGCGCGAGAGAAAGCATCATCCCCGTTTTCGTGCCGCATCTCGGCTGTCCGAACGACTGTGTGTTCTGCAATCAGCGCCGCATATCTGGCGCGCAGGAGCCTGCCGGGGTCGAAAATGTGAAAAACGCGATAGAGTCAGCAGCCGCCTTGCCCCGCAACGGGGCGAAGCGGCAACTGGCGTTTTATGGGGGCAGCTTCACGGCCATCCCCTCCTGCCAGCAGGAGGCGCTTCTGGGCGCGGCGAAGGAGTATCTTGACCGCGGCGAGATAGACGCGATACGGCTGTCCACGCGGCCTGACGCGATAGACGGCGCGGTGCTGGCACGTTTGAAGAGGTACGGCGTGGAGACGATAGAGCTTGGCGCGCAGTCGCTGTGCGACGAGGTGCTGCTGCTGTCCGGGCGCGGACACACGGCGGAGGACGTCGTAAATGCGTCGAAGCAGATAAAGTCCGCGGGCTTCCGGCTGATACTCCAGATGATGACCGGACTCCCCGGCGACAGCGTAGAGCGCACCGTGGACACGGCGAAGAAGATAATAGCCCTGCATCCGGACGGCGTGCGCATATACCCGACCGTCATAGTGCGCGACACCGCGCTTTATGATCTGTGGCAGGCGGGGGAATATAAGGAGCACACGGTTGCCGATGCGGTGGAATACTGCGCGGCGATAGTGCCGCTTTTTGATGCGGCGGGGATACCTATAATCCGCCTTGGTCTGAACCCGACGGACGAGCTGTCCGGCGGCGCGGCGGCGGGCGGCGCATATCATCCGGCGCTGGGCGAGCTGGTGAAAAGCCGCCTTATGCTCGATAAAATGCGCGGCGCTTTGAACGGCGTCCCTGCGGGGAGCCGGGTCACACTCGGCGTGAATAAGAGCCGCGTTTCACAGGCCGTTGGCCAGCATCGGGAAAATGTTTCCCGCCTGACGGCTGAATTCGGCCTCAAGGAGCTGAAAATACGCGGAATTGACGCGGAAAAAGATGAAATTTCCATAGTTTCCATTGAAAAAGCCTAAGATATATAATATAATAACTTGTTAAGTTTTAAAATCAGAGGTTATTCATTTGTACTTAAAAGCACTGGAGATACAGGGATTCAAATCCTTTGCCGATAAAACGCGGCTTACGTTTGAAAAAGATATAACCGCCATTGTCGGGCCGAACGGCTCCGGCAAGTCAAACATATCCGACGCCATACTCTGGGTCATGGGCGAGCAGCGGACGAAGGCTCTGCGCGGCGCGAAGATGGAGGACGTCATCTTCGGCGGCACGGAGAAGCGCAGCCCGCTGGGCTTCGCGCAGGTGTCGCTGATAATCGACAACTCCGCCCATATCTTCGACTATGACAGCAGCGAGATAATGCTGACCCGCCGCTACTACCGCAGCGGCGACAGCGAATATTACATCAACCGCGAGTCGGTCAGACTCAAGGACATAAACAACCTCCTCATGGATACCGGCCTTGGCCGCGACGGCTATTCGATCATCGGTCAGGGACGCATCGCGGAGATAGTCTCCACCAAGAGCACCGACCGGCGCGAGGTTTTCGAGGAAGCGGCGGGTATATCCCGCTTCCGCTACCGCAAGGAGGAGGCGGAGCGCAAGCTCGAAAAAACGGAGGAAAATCTCCTCCGCGTGAACGACAAGATAGAAGAGCTTGAAATTCAGGTCGTGCCGCTGAAAAAGCAGGCCGAGACCGCAAAAAAATATCTGAAACTGCGCGACGAGCTGCGCGTGCAGGAGATATCCGTCTGGATGGAGACGCTGGACAAGCTTCGCTCTCAGGCGGACAATATCAAAACCGAGTACGAGCAGTCCAGAACCGAGCTGGAGCAGGCTAGGGCGGAGCTTCAGGCGCTGTATTCCTCGTCAGAGAGCATAACCGAGCGTATGCACCAGAAGGATGTCGAGACGGAGCATGCGCGCGAGCGCCTGTCCGCCGCCGAGGCGACGGCTTCCGAATGTGAGGCGAACGCCGCGGTGCTTCGCGCCAACGTCCAGAGCAGCAAGGAGAGTATGCAGCGTATGCTCGACGATATCGCGGATCAGGAGAACCGCGTAAGCGAGATACGCGGCCGCATGGACGAGGGGCAGAAGCGCATTGATGAAATAAACGCCGCGCTCCGCGAGCTTGAGCAGAAGACCGCGCAGAATAACAACGTGCTCGACGGCTGCCGCATGAAGCTGCAGAGCCGCGAGCAGATAGTGAACCAGCTTTCCGAGCGTTCGACGAAGCTAAATATCGACGCACGAAGCATGGATTCGCGCATAAATATGCTCTCCGAGATGGAGAAGGACTATGACGGCTACTCGCGCGCGGTCAAGACGATAATGCGCGAGACTCAGCGCGGCAACCTGCGCGGGGTTCACGGCCCCGTCGCAAACCTTGTCCGCACGGACGACGAATGCGCCCTCGCAATAGAGACGGCGCTGGGCGCCGCGGCACAGAATATAGTCGTCGACACGCAGAACGACGGCCGCAGTGCGATAGAGCTTTTAAAGCGCATGGATGCCGGACGGGCGACGTTTCTGCCCGTCGATACCATCCGCGGCAGCGTGATGCGCGACGCGCCGGTCAATGATCCGGGCTTCGTCGGCATCGCAAGCGAGCTTGCGGAGTTTGACGGTAAATATGAGCAGATATTCCTGAACCTGCTGGGCAGAACCGTTGTGGCGGAATCTCTCGCCGCCGCGGTGCGCATGTCAAAGGCAAGCGGGAACCACCTGCGCATCGTTACGCTGGACGGACAGCTGATAAACGCCGGCGGCTCGATGACCGGCGGCAGCAGCGCCAAGGGCAGCGGCATAATCTCCCGCGCGAACGAGCTTGAAAAGCTGAAAAAGCAGCGCACCGGCCTTGCCGAAAAGGTGAAGTCCTGCGACGCGGAGCTTGAGCGGGCAAAGTCAAATCTTTCCGCCGTCCGCTATCAGCTGGATATGGCGCTGGAGGATCAGGCGGAGCTGCGCAGCGGCGTCTCATCAAACGAGGCGGAGAAGCGGGCGACCGAGAACTCGGTGCACCAGCTCTCGCTCCTGCTTGACAGCCTGACCGGAGACAGCGAAGCGCGGCGGAACGCCGTCGCGGCGCACGAGCGGCAGATCGAGCAGTTCGAACAGCGGCTCGAAGAGAAAAACGCGAGACTCGCGGAGATAAACGCCGAAATCCGGGCGATAAAGGACGAGATAGCGAAGATAAGCGCCAGTAAAATAGAGCTGGAAGGGAAGCGCACCCGCGCCGAAAAGGATGCGCAGCAGCGCAGCAGCGACATCATCGATCTTGAGCGCCGCACCGCGAAGATAGAGCAGCGCAAGCTCGCCGCCGAGATGGAGGAGAAGCAGCTGCTTGACAAGCTCTGGGATAACTATGAACTGAGCCACAGCGCCGCAAACGCCGTGCGCCAGCCGGTGGAGAATCTTCAGAAGGCGACAAAGGCGATAAACGAGCTTCGCCGCGAGATAAACTCCCTCGGCAACCCGAATTTGGGTGCGATAGACGAATATGAGCGCGTCAACACCCGCTACGAGTTCCTGACCGGCCAGCGGGACGACGTCGACAAGGCCAAGAGCGAATTGCTCGGCATAATAAACGACATCACCTCCGAGATGAAGGAAGTGTTCTTGACGCACTTCCGCCAGATAGACGAGTGCTTCCGGCAGACATTTCTGGAGCTGTTCGGCGGCGGCAAGGCGGCGCTTGTGCTTGAGGATGAGAACAACGTCCTTGAGTGCGGCATAGAGATAAAGGTTCAGCCGCCCGGCAAGGCGTTGTCAAATATCAGCCTGCTCTCCGGCGGCGAGATGGCCTTCGTTGCGATCGCACTGTACTTTGCGATTCTGAAGGTGCGCCCGACTCCGTTCTGCGTCATGGACGAGATCGAGGCCGCGCTCGACGAGGCGAACGTTACGCGCTATGCCGAGTATATGCGCCGCATGTCCGACAAGACGCAGTTCCTCGTCATCACGCACCGCCGCGGCACCATGGAGGAGGCCGATATGCTCTACGGCGTGACCATGCAGGAAAAGGGCGTGTCCACCGTGATAGAGCTTGACCTTGAAAACGCGCAGAAAACGATAGAGGAGTAAACACATGGGATTTTTCGATAAAATATTCGGCGGCCTGACCAAGACCCGCCGCAATCTTGAGGAGCTTGAGGAGATATTCCAGAGCTATAAGCCCGACAATGAGGACTTCTACGATGAGCTCGAAGAGCTGCTTGTGATGTCCGACGTCGGCGCGGCGACCGCGACGAAGGTCGTGCAGGGGCTCAAGAAGATGACTTGGGAGCGCCGCTTCCGCTATGGCGACGAGGCGCGCGAGGGACTTATTGAGATACTGACAAAGCTTCTGAACGTCGGCGACACGGCGCTGAAGCTCGACACCAAGCCATCGGTCATCCTCATGGTCGGCG
>CAVCWF010000119.1:0-10001 GCA_963605945.1 Lachnospiraceae bacterium | reverse complement strand
TTTCCCCAGTGTGCGCACTGGGGACTTCCCCTAGAAGGGGCAGCGCTTCGCGGCGAAGCTTTTGCATTGGCGCAATGTCGGCGCACCGCACTCCTTGGCGCCCCTCTTAGGGGAGCTGTCGGCGTTAGCCGCCTGAGGGGTCGCCAGACTTGGACAACTGCCATTAGGCAAAAGACACAGCAACAACCACAACAATGGAGGTATTATATAATGTATGAAGAGATCACCGCTCAGGCGCGGCAGGCCGTGACTGAGCTTATCGATGCCGCCGGGCTGCGCGCGGGCGAGCTGCTGGTCGTCGGCTGCTCGTCGAGCGAGATGGTCGGCGAGCGCATCGGCAAGGGCTCAAGCATGGAGGCGGCGCAGGCCGCGCTGAACGGAATCTGGCCGGTCGTGCAGGAACGGGGGATATATCTCGCCGCGCAGTGCTGTGAGCACCTCAACCGCGCGCTGATACTCGACGAAGCGGCGGCGGAAAAGTTCGGCTATGAAATCGTCAATGTCCGCCCGTGGGCACACGCGGGCGGCTCCTTCGCGACCGCGCTGTGGGAGCGGCTGGAGCGCCCCGCGGCGGTCGAGCACATCCGCGCCAAGGCCGGGATAGACATCGGCGGTACGCTCATCGGGATGCACCTGAAAGAGGTAGCCGTGCCGGTGCGGCTGAGCATATCGCGCATCGGCGAAGCGCCGATAATCTGCGCGCGTACGCGCCCGCGCTTTATCGGCGGTGAACGCGCCCGGTATCAAGACGAACTGAGGTGACGCCATGGAAAAAATAATAGAAGCCGAAGTGCTCGGCAGACCGATAGAGGTAAGCGCGGGATGGCGCGGGCGCGATCTGCTCGTCACGGTGACGGGCGGGGACGCGGCGCATATCGGCAGCGTTTCGGTGTGCCGGATGCAGAACGGCAGCGCGGTCATAGAGAAAATCGTCCTGCCCACGCACCGCGACGACGTAGTCGGAGACAGCTTTGCGGAGGCGCTGGCGCAGAAGCTCGGAACGACGGTGTGCGTTGTGAGCGGGATTCATTTTGACGGCGCGTCAAAACAGGATATAGCAGAAATTGTAAATTCGACTAATAAAATGCTTGCACAGCTTCTGGAGCATTTCGATTGACAAATCGGCGGATTTGCGGCAAAATTGGAGCAGAATGAAAAAAGCCTTTGACGGCCGATTTCATTCTGCTCCCTTTTTCTGTGCGAAAGCGGCGTGAAGCGCACAATTTTGTGTCAAAACTGCACAAAATATTTCTGCGAAATTGTTGAAAAAGCAGAAACTTGCACTGCTGACGTTTTGGAGGCGAAAACGCCGTAAATGTCCCACAATGCCGCCGAAGCCTATGCTAGACTTTTATCAGAACGGGGAACCTCCCCGAAAAAGAGAAAGTCAGAAAAAGGAGAGATCTTAGGAAATGAAAAACGATAAGGTCAAAAAATGGATATACCTTATCCTCATCTTCGGCGCATTCTTTATCCTGCGCAACTTCGTTCCGAACGGCCTTGATCAGGCCGGATGGGACGGCTTCCTTGTCCTGTTCGTCGCAGTTCTGCTGTGGCTGACAGAGGCAGTCCCCATGGCCGTGACGGCAGTGTTCGTGCTGTTCTTCGGCGCGTGGGTCGGGTTTGAAAAAGAGGCGAACATCCTCGCAAACTTCGCTTCCACCGGCCCCTTCTTCCTGCTTGCCGCAATGGTCATCGGCCAGATCTTCACCAAGGTCGGCCTTGGCCGCAGAATCTCGCTCTACATCCTGCCGATGTTCGGCAACAAGGCGAAAGCGGTTCTGCTCGCAATTATGATGGGCACCTGCGTCGTGTCCATGTTCCTCGCAGACATTCCCACCGCGCTGGTGTTCTTCGGCCTGTGTATGCCCATCCTTGAGCAGAACGGCTGCGAGCCCGGCAAGTCCAAGTTCGGCAAGGCCGTTATGCTCGGCATCCCCGTCGGCGCTGCGATAGGCGGCATCGGCACTCCCGCCGGCAGCGGCATGAACGCAGTCACTATGTCCCTGCTCAAGAACATCTGCGGCGTTGAGATAAGCTTCGGCCAGTGGTCGCTCGTCGGTGTGCCCGTGGCTCTGATAAGCATAGTTCTCGCATGGCTCATCCTCTGCTGGCTCTACAAGCCCGAAATCGAAGTCGTCAAGGGCCTTGACGACCTGAAGGCTGACCGCAAGAACGTCGGCCCGCTCCGCGGCGACGAGCTGAAGTTCACGATCGTGTTTGCGATCATGGTCGTGCTGTGGTTCATCCCCAAGCAGACCGGCATTGACATGTACATGACCGCATGGGGCGGCATCTTCATCATGTCCCTGCCCGGCATGAATCTGGTCGACTGGAAGGAAGCCAGCGCAAAGATCGACTGGTCCGCGTTCCTCATCTGCGGCGCTGCTACCGCGCTTGCGACCGTCGTCGCAAACCTCGGCACCGGCGCATGGCTCAGCGGCATCCTCGCCGACCTGTTCCTGTCCAAGGTCGCGGGCATGGGTATCCTCGTGCTGCTGCTTGTCATCAACCTTATGATGGCCGTCGGCCATTACCCGATGCCTCAGGGCGTCTCTCTGGCGGGTCTGTGCCTGCCTGTTGTCGGTGCGCTGGCTGTCAACCTCGGTCTCAACCCGATCGTCGTCTGCCTGCCCGTCTGCATGTCCACCAGCATGCTGCTGCTCGTTCCCATCGACCCGACCTGCTTCACCACTATTTCCGGCGGCTACTGGAAGATCAAAGACATGATGAGCTCCGGTATCCTTATCACCCTCGGCTACATCGTAGTCTGCTCCGCGTGGATCGCGGTCGTCGCTGCAACCGGCGCTCTCGGCTGATATTATTCCCCGAAAACTTGTCTGCCGGGCGGAAGCCCCGCCCGGCAGATTGATAAAAAAGGAGATAAACAGATATGGCGATACTTGACGATGCTGATTACAGGATCCTTGAGATACTCCAGAAGGACGGAAGGATAACCTTCTCCGATCTGGCAGATCAGGTGAATCTGTCGCGTTCGGCGGTGCGCGAGCGCATCAAGAACATGGAGGACAGCGGCATAATCCGCGGCTTCACGGCGATAATCGACGCGAAGGCTTATGAGAAATTTGCAAGCGTCTATATGGACATCGAGGTCGAGCCGATGAAGCTCAAGCATGTCGCGCAGGAGCTGATGAAGCTCAAGGAGATTGCGATAGTCTCGCAGCATACCGGTTCCGCCGGGCTGCACGTACATGCGTATATCGACAGCGTTGACAAGGTGTCAAAGTATCTGGAAGAAAATATATACACCATAGACGGGGTCAGGGGAGTGCATTTTGAACTCCTCGTCCACCAGTACAAGACCACCGCCTATATAGCAAGATATTCAGAGTAAGAAGTCAGAAGAAAAGAATGTTATCCACAAAAAGGAGGACAATACTGTCATGTGGGAATTCAGATTCTATTCCCGCGGCGGTCAGGGCGCAGTTACCGCTGCCAAGATACTGACCAACGCCGCCATCATTGAGGGCAAGTTCGCTCAGGCCATCCCCTCGTACGGTCAGGAACGCAAGGGCGCTCCGATCTATACCTACGGCCGCATCTCCGATGAGCCTATCGAAGTAAAGAGCTACGTCTACCGTCCGAACTGCGTCATCTGCTTTGACACCAGCCTTGCTGAGGTCGGCATTGACATCACCGAGGGCATCCGCCCCGGCTGCACCCTCGTCGTAAACTCCCCCGTGCCCGTGTATGAGGACGTTTTCGGTAAGGTCTGCTACATAGACGCCGACAAGCTCACCCATGAGATACTCGGCGAGGTTCCGCCCAATGTGGCGATGCTCGGCGCGCTTGCAAAGGCGACGGGCTGTGTCTCCATCGACAGTCTCATTCAGGCTGTTAAGCTCAAAATTCCGGGAAAGGCTGGTGAAAATAATGCAAAAGCTTGTGCAGCAGCGTATGAAAATGCTTGAGGGTATGCCTCGGCTCATAGGACCCATGTCCGTTAAAATTTCCGACGTGCCCACCGGCACATGGCGTTATCACCGTCCGGTCATCCGCCATGACGACTGCGTTAAGTGCGGCATCTGCGCGGAGTACTGTCCGTGCGGCGTTATTGAGAAGATCGACAACAAGATGGTCATTGATTATACATACTGCAAGGGCTGCGGCATCTGCACCGCCGAGTGCCCCAGAAAGGCCATCGACTTTGTTCTTGAAGCAGACTGTGTAAAGGAGGGCAAATAATTATGGGTGTTATCAAGGCTCTTGACGGCAACGCCGCTATTGCCCATGGCGTCATGCGCTCCAAGGTTCAGCTTGTTGCAGCGTACCCCATCACTCCGCAGACTCCTATTGTTGAGACTATCGCATCCCTGATAGACAAGAAGGAGTATGCCGCTACATACATCACCGCCGAGTCCGAGCACTCCGCGATAAGCGCCGTTGTCGGCGCGGCATCCACGGGCGTCCGTACCTTCACCGCGAGCGCGTCCCACGGCCTTGCGCTCATGCATGAGCTGACCGGTACCTGCTCCGCGTCCAGACTGCCCGCCGTCATGGCGGTCGTCAGCCGCGCCATCCCCGGCCCCATGGCTCTCTGGTGCGACCACTCCGACATTATGACCCAGCGCGATCAGGGCTGGATCCAAATATTTGCAAAGAGCCCTCAGGAGGCTCTTGACTTCACGATGATCGCCTACCGCGTCAGCGAGGACGAGCGCGTTCTCATCCCGACGATGGTTGACATCGACGGCTTCTTCTGCTCTCACCTGACCGAGCCTGTCAACGTCCCGACCGAGGAAGAAGCGGAGCGCTTCGTCAAGGAGTTCAAGCCCGTCAACGCGCATCTGGACACCGACTTCCCCTACGCGATGAATAACCTCACCTCTCCCGCAATATTCACCGAGATCAAGCGTTCTCAGGATCTCGGAATGCGCGCCGCCGCGGGCGTTCTGGACGAGCGCTTCGAGGAGTTCGGCGAGCTGTTCGGCAGAAAGTACGGCCGCATCATGTGCGACCATGTCGAGGGCGCAGACACCGTCGTTCTCTGCATGGGCTCCATGTCCGGCACCGCGAAGCACGTCGTCGAGGAGATGCGCGCCGCCGGCCGCAAGGTCGGCATCTGCCGCGTTGTCGCCTTCCGTCCGTTCCCGACCAAGGAGGTCGCCGAGGCGATCAAGGGCGCGAAGAACATTGCCGTCATCGACCGCGTTTCCGCAATGGGCTCCTTCGGCCCGCTCTATGAAGAAGTGCTCGCCGCAATGAACTACGGCGGCATCAAGGCCAACGCATACAGCTTCGTCGCCGGCCTCGGCGGACGCGATATCTGGGAACAGACTATCGAGAACGTCATTGACAAGGCGGAGGAGCTTGGCGCAAAGCAGGAGACCTGCCAAGCGCCCATCTGGATAGACCTTAAGGAAGAGGAGGTAGTTTACAATGCCTGAACTCGATCTCGTAAGTAAAGGAATGACTACCTGTCAGGGCTGCGCGATGGAGCTTATCGCAAGATCCGCTCTGGAGGTTCTCGGTCCCAAGACCATAACCATGACCCCGCCCAGCTGCTCGGCCATCATCACCGGCAACGGCGACGAGACCGGCTGGGGCATCCCCTGCGTGCAGACCGTTCTGATGAGCCTGCCCGCGTTCGCCTCCGGCGTATCCGAGGCGCTGAAGATTCAGGGCAAGAACGACGTCAACGTCATGGGCTACGCCGGCGACGGCGGCACCTTTGATATCGGCTTTCAGGCTCTGTCCGGCGCTATCGAGCGCGGTCACAAGGCGATATACATATGCTGCAACAACGAGGCTTACATGAACACCGGCGGACAGCGCTCCAGCGCTACCACCCTCGGCGCAACCACCAAGACCACCCCGACCGGTAAAAAGGAAGTCAGCAAGAACATCGACTTCATGCTGCTGCACACTCCGCTCGCGTATCAGGCCACTGCATCCGTCGGCGACATCAAGGACTTCAAGCGCAAGGTCGCAAAGGCCGCTACCAAGGACGGCCCCTGCTTTATCCACGTTATGAGTCCCTGCCCCTCCGGCTGGAAGTTCCCGACCGACCAGACCATCCAGATCGCGAAGAAGGCCATCAAGAGCGGCATGTGGCTGCTCTGGGAGCGTGAGGGCGGCAAGATCACCATCAACCGCAAGCCCACCGATTTCGACGCGATCCCTGAGTATCTTCACAGTCAGCACCGCTTTGACCGTCTCACCGACGAGCTGACCCAGCGCATCATAAGCGACGCAAAGGCGCGCTACGACACGCTGCTCAAGCTCTCTGAGCTGGAAATAGTTTAAGCGGCAAACAAACGGCGCAGGCTGCCGCTGAAAGCAGCCTGCGCCCGAACCATATATCACACGGAGGAACAATATGGCAAAAATCATTACTGCCGCCGAGGCCGCTGACCTGATAAAGGACGGAATGACTCTCGGCGTAAGCGGCTTCGGCGCGTTTGCGTCTCCCGACTGCATCATGGAAGCCATGAGCCGCAAATTCAGAGAACATAACACCCCGCGCGATCTGACCATCGTCTCCGGCGTCGCCCCCGGCGACTTCGTGGAGGATGGCTGCGGCCTTTCCAAAATCAAGGACGAGGGCATTATAAAGACCCTTATCGCGTCTCATCTGCGCATGTCCCCAGCGATAGGCAGGGCGTGCAGCGAGAATAAGATAGCGGCGTTCTCCATGCCGCTCGGTGTGTACGGCCAGCTGCTGTCCGCCATCGGCAGCAAGCGCCCCGGCATAATCACTCACGTCGGTCTCAACACCTACGCAGACCCCCGTCAGGACGGCTGCAAGATGAACGAGCTTGCAAAGGCCGACGGTCGCGACATCGTGGAGCTTATAAATGTCTCCGGCAAGGACTACCTTTTCTATAAGGCATTCCACATCGACGCCTGCATTCTCCACGCAAGCTATGCCGATACCGACGGCAACATCTCCCTCCAGAACGAGCCGGTGCACGGCGATCTGCTGGAGCTGGCGCTGGCGGTGCACAATAACGGCGGCACCGTCATTGTCGAGGTCAATTCCATCTGCGAGCCGGGCGCGCTCGACCCGCGCCATGTGCTCATCCACAAGTCCTGCGTTGACTATATCGTCAAGGCCGAGGGCGAGAACAATATAGCGCTTGAGTACCATCCGGAGATGGTCGGCGACATCCGCGGCCTCGCGGGAGACGTTGCCCCGCTGCCCTTCACCTATAAGAAGGTCATAGCGAGAAGAGCTGCCATGGAGCTTGAAAAGGGCGCGCTTGTGAACCTCGGCATCGGCATCCCCGCAAGTGTCGCAAACGTTGCGAACGAAGAGGGACTCAGCCGCGACGTCACCCTCTCTCTGGAGACCGGCGTTTTCGGCGGCGTGCCGCTGGACGGCCCACTCTTCGGCGCGGCGGTCAACCCTGACTCCATCTCCCGCTCCGCGGACACCTTCGCGCTCTACGACGGCGGCGGTCTTGACATGACCGTGCTCGGCTGCGCGGAGATAGACGCCACCGGCAACGTGAATGTTTCCAAGTTCTCCGGCCGCTGCGTCGGCCCCGGCGGCTTCGTCAACATCTCGCAGAACACCCCGAAGATATGCTTCGCCTTTGCCTTCAACTCCGGCAAGTGCGACATCGCCATTGAGGACGGCGAGCTTGTCATCCGCCATGACGGCAAGCCCGGCAAGTTCATCCCCAAGTGCGACCATATCACCTTCTCCTCGCAGTTCGCGCAGGATACCGATCAGGAGGTTCTGTTCATAACCGAGCGTGCGGTGTTCAGCCTCGTCAACAGAAAAATGATCCTCGCCGAGATCGCCCCCGGCGTCGACCTGCAGAAGGACATTCTTGACAACATGGGCTTCGTGCCCGAAATATCTCCAAGTCTGAAGCTTATGGATGAGAGACTTTTCAGACCGGAGAAGATGGGACTTGAGTTCTGATATGAAGAGGATCATCGTTGGTATCAGCGCCGCGGACGGCGTGCAGATCGGCGTCAGGCTGCTGAAACTCCTGCGGCAGATGCCTGATGTGGAGACCCATCTGGTTATGAGCCGCAATACGGACACAAATCTCCGGTTCGAACTCGGCATGAGCCGCGCCGAGGCGGAAGCGCTGGCCGACGTCTGCTATCAGCCGGAGGATCTGGCGGCGGCGATTTCCAGCGGATCGTTTTACACCGACGGCATGATCGTTGCGCCGTGCAGCATGAAGACCCTCTCCGCCATTGCAAACGGGTATTCCGATTCGCTGCTGACGCGCGCGGCGGACGTGTGTATCAAGGAGTGCCGCAAGGTGGTGCTTATGCCGCGCGAAATGCCGCTCAGCCGTATACATCTGCGCAATATGAGCCTTGCGGCGGAGGCCGGGTGCGTGATCGTTCCCCCGATGCTGACCTTCTATAACGGCAGCAGAAGCGTGGAGGAAATGGTGGATCACGCGCTGGGCAAGGCGCTGATGCAGTTCGGTATCACGCCGTCCGGCTTCAGAAGCTGGCAGGGCGGCGACAGCATTTCACAGGAGGACAACTAATAATGGATTTGAAAGATTGCCTGAAAAAAATGGATGAGGCCGGCAGGCTTGCACACGTCCGCACCGAGGTGGACGCGGTACACGAACTGTCCGGCGTGGCTGCAAAGCTCGACGGCGGCAAAGCGCTGGTTTTCGACCATGTGAAGGGCTATGATTACCCGGTCTCGACCGGCATGTGGTGGAACCGCGAGAACGTCGCCGCAATATTCGACCGCAGCGTGGACGAGCTGCCGCCGCTGTTTGCCGCCGCTGTCGGCTCCCTGCGCTCGAACCCCATCGCGCCCGTCGTCGTTGACGACGCGCCCGCGCAGCAGGTGGTTATGCCGGAGGTCGATCTGGGGCGCATCCCCGTACCCACTCACGCGCTGAAGGACGGCGGCCCGTACTTCTCAAACTGCATCATTGTCGCCAAGGACCCGGATACCGGCGTGAGGAATACGTCCATCCACCGACTCATGGTCACCGGCAAGGATCGCCTTGGTCTGCTGATGGACATGGGGCGTCATCTGAGAAACTACTACGAGCGCGCCGAGGCGAAGGGCGAACCGCTGGAGATAACCATCAATAACGGCCTGCACCCGGCGTACTTCGTCGCCGCGACTACGCCCAGCTCCGCCGCGCCCATCGACGTGGACGAGCTTGCGGTCGCATCATATCTGCTGGGCGAGCCTGCCCGGCTCTGCCGCAGCAAGACCGTCGGCGTCGAGGGGCTGGCCGACGCGCAGATGATAATGGAGGCCGAGATACTTCCGTATGTGCGTGAGCCGGAGGGACCCTTCGGCGAGGTCAGCGGCTATTACGCCACCCGCGCCGACCGCTGGGTCGTACACGTGAAGGCGATAACCATGCAGAAGGATCCTGTGATCCATATGCTGCACCCCGGACGCGAGGTCTGGAACGGACAGGGACTGAGCGTTGAGTCCAACCTCTTCCAGACTATCGGCAAGCAGGTTCCGGGGCTTAAAAAGGTGTACATGACTCCCGGCGGCAGCCACTATCATGTCATCCTCCAGATAGACCCGCCAAACAACGGCATGGCGAAAAACGCGATACTCGCGGCGTTCGCGGCGTTCCCCGATCTGCAGATGGTCACGGCGGTCAACAGCGATATTGATATCTATGACCCGGAGCAGGTGGAGCGCGCGATGGTCACGCGCTGCGACCCGGCAAAGGATATCGTCATAGTCCCCGGCGCGTTCGGCCATGAGCTGAACCCCGTCGTGAAGGACAACATCGCGGCGAAGATGGGCTTTGACTGCACCTATCCCGTGCCGAAGCCTGAGTCCTATACGCTCGTCAGCTTCAAGGACGTCGATATCAGCAAATACGAAGTAATCTGACGGAAGCTTTTCACTCCTAATCTCCTTATAAAATCCCGCCCCATGCGCAAGCATGGAGCGGGATAACGTTTTATTAGAAAAATCTTTGTTACGGCGCCCCTCATAGGTAGCAAAGCGGCGGCACGGTAGTGAATGACATGCCGGGGGCATGTCAGAGCCGCGCCGTGACCGAGCCGCA
>CAVCWF010000118.1:0-2308 GCA_963605945.1 Lachnospiraceae bacterium | reverse complement strand
GTCGCCCCGTATTCCGCCGCCGTCCAGATGCATCGCTCTTGTGCAGGTGCGGCAGACGAATTCATAGTCATGGGTGACGATAAAAATCACCTTGCCCATTCCGGCAAGCCGCCGTATCAGCGCCGCCAGCCGCGCCATGCTGTCATAGTCCAGCCCGCTGGTAGGCTCGTCAAACACCAGAAGCTCTTTACCGCAGACCATGGCGGCCGCGGCCGCAAGCCGCTGCTTCTGCCCGCCGGACAGCGTATTCGGGTGACGCTCACGAAACGGCGCAAGCCCCAGCTCCTCAAGCGTTTTCGCCGCAAGCTCCGTGTCCGGGCGCTTGATGCCGAATGTGCACTCGGCCTCCACGCTCTCGGCGAAGAGCTGATAATTCACGTCCTGCATGACCATGTATGAGCGCTTCATGCGCTCCTTCGCGGTCTGCGGCTTGCTGTCCCAGAGATATTCTCCGGCCGTCTCGCGGTGCAGCCCGCAGAGCGCGCGGGAGAAGGTCGTCTTCCCCGCTCCGTTATGGCCGACAACCGCGACGACATCACCGCGCGCGGCCTGTAAAGAAACATTTTGCAGAACCGGCTGCTTTCGGTATGCAAGCGTCACATCTTTTAATTCAAGCACCGGTTCCACTCCGGACGCGGCGATATGGTTCGGTCGCTCCTCCTCAAGGTCGACCGCCCGCAGCCCCATTTCTCGCCGCCGTTCGGGCGGGATGTTCTTGAACTGCTCCGGCGTCCAATCACCCGCAATACGTCCGCCGTCCAGATAAACAACGCGGTCGACCACGTCCATAAGGTAGTGCAGCCGATGCTCCGCGACGACGACGGTTTTCCTCTGCGACTTTATAAGCCGCAGATGCTCGCGCAGTTCGCCTATCGCCGTCATGTCCAGATTCGACGACGGCTCATCCAGCAGATATATCTCCGGCTCCATGGCGTAAACCGAGGCGAAGGCGATCTTCTGCTTCTCACCGCCGGAGAGCGCAAAGATATTGCGCCCCAGCAGGTTTTCAATATGCAGCGCCTTGGCCGTCTCCGCCGTGCGGCGCTTCAGCCGCTCCTGCGGAACGGCCTCGTTCTCCATGCCGAAAGCGATCTCGCTGTCGGTGTCCACATTGAAAAATTGCGTCCGCGGATTCTGGAACACGCTCCCCACCTTCTCCGCGATGCGGTACATCGGCAGGTCAAAGATGTTCTCCCCGTCCAGCAGCACATTCCCCGACAGTTCGCCCGCGAAAAACTGCGGTATCAGGCCGTTTATGAGCCGCGTCAGCGTCGTTTTGCCGCAGCCGCTCCGCCCGCAGAGCAGCACGCACTGCCCGTCCGGGATCGTGAGGCTGATATTCTTTAAGCCGCCGTCCGTACTGTCGGGATAGGCAAAGGACAGGTTCTGAAATTCTATCATACCGCCGCCCCCTTACATATAAGCTCCGTGACAAGGAACGCCAGAAACAGCGCGGCCGACAGCCAGTCCGCCGCACGCATCTGAATTTCCACAAGGCAGGTGCGCGGCTTCGGGTTCTCTATGCCGCGCGTCACGGAGGCGATGGACAGCTCGTCCGCCGCCTTGCTTGCCGCCGTCAGAAGCGGCACATAGATGCAGTTCACCGTCATGGCCGGGGCTTTCAGAAAGCCCCAGAGCGTCGGCGACACGTCCCGCAGCCGCATGGCGTCCTTGATAAAACGCCAGTCCTCGCGGATCGTCGGGAGGTACCGGAGCATGACGGCGATGGGGATGGTCAGCTTCTTTGAAATGCGCAGCCGCGCCATGGCGGAGAGAAATTCGCCCACCTTGGTCGTAGATATCACAAGCCCCGCCAGCATGCCGCAGGCATAGACCTTATGTACTAAGCCGAGAAACGCCACGAACATTGTCCGCCATGTGCCGCGCAGCACGCCCATGCACCAGACGGTGAATGCGCAGATAAGCGCATAGGCTATGATGCCGCAGATCGCGTACCGCCATCTCCCGCTGAGCGCGGAGAGCACGCCGATGAGCGCGACCAGCGCGAACTGAAAATACAGGCTCGGCGCGGACATGGCGCTCAGGACGCAGAGCAGGATGAGAAGCAGCTTTGTCCGCGGGTCGAGGTGCAGGGGCTTCATTTGGTGATACCGGCTTTTTCGAACTGCTTCTTCAGCATTTTGCAGCCGACAAAGGCGCTGACCGCAGCGGCAATGACTGTCCCCGCCAGCATGATGACCAGGATCCATGTGGTTCCGGTGGAGCGCATCGTATCGATATATGACTGCTCCGTGCCGTTGCCGAGCATGGTCCTTGCCCAGCCTTCAGGGTCAGCGAAGAACACCAG
>CAVCWF010000117.1:0-10014 GCA_963605945.1 Lachnospiraceae bacterium | reverse complement strand
AGAACGTCCAGCACCGAATGCTGCTTCATAAATACTGTCGAGATGCATATCAGCACACAGAGCAGCACAAAAAGAAGCTTTAGCCCCAGCCTTTGCAGCCGCTTACAGTCGCACAGGCCGAACATCGCGGCGACGGAGCCGAGGACGTGTATCGACGGGCAGACGTTTGTATTAGTGTCAAAATTATAAAACCATGCGATGAACCGGGTCAGAACGTTGTCCCGCGCGAACTCCGCCGGGCGCAGGTTCTGACAGGTAGGGAAGACGAGATATATCAGCATCGTGATCGAATATGTAATGATGATGAAATACATCATCCGCTTAAATGCCGCTACATCGAAGAAAAATGTGTACACGATCGTCCCGATGAGATATACGAACCAGAACAGGTACGGTATCAGGAACCATTCACAGAACGGGATCGCATCGTCGAGCGGGCAGTGCATCGAATAGTAGTGCTCGACATTGTAAAAACGCTCCACAAAGGTGAAAAGCAGCCCGAATACGGGCCAGAAAATCAGCAGCTTCAGGTGACGGAATTCGTCCGTATTCAGTCTGCTGAAGCGAAATCGGCGTAAATCTGTTTCAAGCATTGTCCTTAAAGCTCCGGTTTATTCGCGCAGCGGAGCAGGTGCGCATAGATTTTTTCGGCGGGGATGACGTCCGACGGCGCGAGCGCGGCGGACATTTCCGTGAGCCGTGATTCGTCCGCCAGCAGGGAAAGAGCAAGCGACGCAAGCTCTTCCGGCGTTTCGGCGGTGACTGCGCCGCCGAGCTTAAGGAAGAAGTCCAGATTGTGCTCCTCGCATCCCGCAACGGCGTCGATGAGCACCATGGGCACACCGGCAGCGGCGGCCTCGGTGCTGCTCAGTCCGCCGGGCTTCGTGAGAAACAGGTCGGCGGACTGCATGAGCGGCGGCATATCCGGTACCACTGCGCGTATATGGACGCGCGGCACGGAGCCGAAGCGCTTGCGGAGCTTTTCGTATAGCTCCTCGTTTGAGCCGCAGACGACCGTGACCGTCTGCTCATCGCTGATATTCTCGCAAAGAAGCTCGGTGATGTCGCGTATCGGGCCGCAGCCCATGCTGCCGCACATCACCAGCAGGTGACGCTGATTCTCGTCCATCCCAAGCGCAGTCTTAGCCGCCTTCTTGTCGGGGCGCTCATAAAACGCGCGCTTTGCGGGCAAACCGCTGGCGACAAGCTTTTCGCCCGGCACACCGCAGCGGACAAACTCGTCCTTCAGCGACTCAGCGGGAATGAAATACCATTCGAGATTTGAATCGGAAACGCTGGGGGAGCAGGTGTAGTCAGTCGAAATGAAGCTCGTAGTTATCTGCATGGACGAATGGCGCTCCAGCATTTCGGTTATGGCGAGCGCCGGGAACACGTGAGTGCAGATTATGTTGTCATACTCGCCCTCGACGATGTAATCATACATTCTGTCGGCGCCGCATGTCAAGAACTTATATATTCCGGTTCCCTCGCGGAAGAGCGAATCGTGATTTTCCGCGCCCTGATATCCGGCCTTGAAGAGCTTCGGGGCGTAGAGATATATACGCGTGTGCCAGTTTGAAATGAACTGGGACGCGCGTTCGGAGATGAACTGCAATGCGTCGACGATGTCGCACACCTCGCCGTGGGCGGTAAAGGTCTCCTGAAGCGCTTTCGCGCACGAATTATGCCCCGCGCCGGTATTGCAGCTTAGTATAAGGGTACGCATTCAGATAGTGCTCCTTTCACGTTTGCGCTGCTGCATGGCGTAGAGCCGCTGCAGCCTTGGGCGGTTGTATCTCTGAATGATTATGAAGGGCAGGTTGCCCAGAAGAATATATATCACCGTGACGATTATCCCGCCTGCGCCCGGCCAGATCCAGAGCATGGCAAGGCCGAGGAGGCTCAGAAGAAAATGCGTAAGCTCCGCGACGCAGGTCTCTTCCAGCATACGCGGCACGTCAGCTATCGTCTCGGCGGTCATTTTCTTCTCCGGCATGATTTTTTTGAATATGCGGCTCATATCGGGAACCTTGCTCTGCCAGCTTTTCACGCGCAGTGCCTGATATATCTTCGGCTCGCAGGCCGCGGTTTTATACGGAAACCTGTCGGCATGAAACCAGCTTTTCGGCAGCAGACGGCCTGTGACGAACGACAACACACCGAGCGCGGCCATGTATATAACGCATTTCCAAAATCCCATCAGTTTACCTCAAACCGCGCCGGACTTGCCCTCAGAACGGGACAGCGCGCGGAAATTCCGTATAAAATAAAGCACGAACGACATCAGCGTCACCGCCGAGCACACTGCAATGCTCGCGTTCGAAACCGACTCCGGTATCGAACCCCAGACGAGGTGCAGAAGCATGGTAGCATACAGCAGAAATGTTGTGAGCTTGCCGTGCCAGTCGGCGGGCAGCACAAGCTTACGGCGCTTCAGTATCAGCAGGCTCATCACGCCGCCGGTTATCTCCTTTATAAGAAGAAGCACGAACAGAATGATGAGCGAGGGGAAGCGGGTGAGCAGGCAGAGGAGCATCGCTATCTGTGTCAGCTTGTCAGCGACGGGGTCTATCGCCTTGCCGAGCGTCGTGACCATGTTGAAGCGGCGCGCGATGATGCCGTCCGCCGTGTCGCTGATTCCGGAGAGCAGCAGCACAAGCGCGGTAGCGAGATCGTTTTTCAGCCCACAGTAGGTCCAGACAAAAACGGGGATCAACACCATGCGGAAAATCGACAAAATATTGGGTATCGTCCATATCCGATCCTCGCCGGTTCTCTTGTTCATCCTTTGCGCCTCCCTGACATGCACATGAGCCTGTCAGCCCACGTTAAGATATTTATACATTAGATTTTACAACATAAGTTCAAGTCAAAATCAACGCCCGTTGAAAATCAGTTGATTGAGTAACATTCTGTCACTCTTTGGCGACTATCGGCAGCTTGACCGTAAAGCGGCAGCCGGCAGCCGGCAGATTTTCGACGCTGATGGTTCCTCCGCTCAGCTCAACTATCTGTTGAGCCAGCGCAAGTCCGAGACCGTTGCCGTTCATCTCGCGTGAATTATCGCTCTGGTAGAACTTGTGGAATATCCGATCCTCGTCGCCCGCCGGGATTCCGGGGCCGTCGTCCTCAATCGTAAATGTCACGGTGTCGTTTTCCGCGCGCATACGCATTGAAATCATCCCGCCATGGGGATCAAACTTAATGGCGTTGTCAATAAGGTTTGTCCATACGTGTATCAGCAGCGAGCCGTAGCCGGAATACTCGATCTCATCAAGCTCAATATCGAAGTCAATGTCCTTTTCCGTCCATTTCTGCTCCAGCGCCACAATGGCCTGCCGCACCTGCTCGTCAAGCCGGTAGCTGACGCGCTGCGGGCGGATGCTCTGCGCGCTTATTTTGGACAGAAGCAGGATGTTCCCGATGAGCGTGGAGAGACGGCGGGTATTGAAGAGTATCTTCTCGATGTAAGCATCCTGCTCCTCCTGCGACTGCTGGTGATCCTGCAGCAGGGAAGCGTAGCCCTCGATGGCATTTATCGGCGTCTTGAACTCGTGTGACACGCTGGAGATGAAGTCTGTCTGCAAGGTTTCAGTTGCGCTCAGTTCCTTGACCATCATGTTGAAGCTGCTGTACAGGCTGCGCACTTCGTTGATGCGGCTGTCCGTCTCGGCGGTCACATTGAAGTTGCCGCCCGCCACGGTGCGCATGGCCTTTTCGAGCTTAGCAACGGGGTCAAAGAACACCTTCAGCGTGAAATTCGTGATGACGAAGCCGAATATGACGCTGAACAGCACCGCCCAAACAAACAGCGGCGCCGCTACGGTTATGCCGAGCCACTTTTTTATAAGCCACGCCGTCAACTCCGCGAGCAGCGCGACGACGATATACTCCACCATGCATATCAGCGTGAACCAGACGCGCAGCGTCGGCATGGATGTGAACTTCTTTTTCACAGCTTCACCACCTTGTAGCCGACTCCGCGCATCGTGACGATCTTAAAATCGGGATTATCGCGGAAGCGCTCGCGCAGCCGCCCGATGTGCACATCGACGGTGTGCGTGTCCGTCTCGGTTTCGTAGCCCCAGATGTCGTCCATCAGCTGCTGGCGCGTGAATATCCGGCCGGGGAAGGAGACCATCTTGTATAGCAGCATGAATTCCTTCTGCGGCAGCACCATGTTTTCGCCGCCGGTGTGCACCGAGAGCGAGTCACATTCCAGCACCGTCCCGCCAATCACCTGACGGCGCTCGTTCGCCATCTGCGCCCGGCGCAGCAGCGCGCTGACGCGCAGAACCATTTCGTTTACATTGACGGGCTTTACCATATAATCGTCGCTGCCGGAGACGAAGCCGAGACGCATATCGTCAAACGCGTCCTTCGCGGTTATCATCAGCACGGGAATACTGTTGCCCGCCTCGCGCAGTGAACGCACCAGCTCGTATCCGTCGAGCTTCGGCATCATAATATCGGAAATTATCAAATCATAATAGCTTGTGTCCATAGCGGCGAGCGCCTCCTCGCCGTTCGAGACGCCGACTGCGGCATAACCGTTCTTGGTGAGGACGTGCTGGAAAAGCTGGCGAAGCTCGCGGTCATCCTCGGCTATAAGTATCTTGAACATAGTTCCACCCCCGTATGTATAGAATATAAATATTTATTCTGAAATGAATTTCAACTCAATGTCAACAATCGTTGATTTTTGTAAATATTATACCCAAAAAGCGGATAAAGAGCAAGCCGCCCATTGACAGCGCGGCGGTGGGGTATATAATTAAATCGCTCAACCAACGGTTGAATTCACGATTCAACGGATAAGTTATTGGAATTTCGGGATTTTTTCTATACCATCGGCATCAGAAATTCGAAAGGAGGCGTCGAAATGAACGACGTTATAGGCGCAAATATCGCAAGACTCAGAAAAGAGAAGAACATGACTCAGGATCAGCTCGCAAACCTTATGGGGATATCCTTTCAGGCAGTGAGCAAGTGGGAGAACGGGCTGTCAAGCCCGGACGTGTCCAGCTTCCCGATGCTGGCGGATGTGTTCGGTGTAACAATAGATGAACTTTTCGGAAGGGAAGCGGCACAGCGTGAGACTCCCGCCGCGGATCCGAAAAACAATGATCTGCCGTGGCCTGATGATGACTGCCTGTACGCGGTGCTCTATCACGGTCATACGCTCGTTGGCTGCGGCGACACCGCCGAGAACCGCAGGATAGAATTCTGCTATGAAGGCCCCGCGATGAACATTCACAGCGAGTTCAACGTGAATGTCGACGGCGACGTAGAGGGCAGCATAGAAGCAGGCGGAACCGTTACCTGCGACGCCGTGGGCGGCGATGTCAGAACCGGCGGCAATGTCACCTGTGACGATGTAAACGGCAGCGTAAGTGCCGGCGGCCCAGTCACCTGCGATAACATTTATGGCGACGTCAAGGCGGGCGGCTCCGTCACATGCGACAATATCGCGGGCAATGTCACCGCCGGGGCGAACGTGACCTGCGATACCATAACCGGCAGCGTGACCGGTGTCCATGTCGAATACGAAAACGGCGAAGCATCGGACGGAAACGACAAGTTCCATTTCTTCTTCAGAAACTGAAAAAATAATACATACGACTGATAACGCATCCCTCTTAAGATTTAAGATATCTTAAGGGGGATGCGGCTTGTACAAATGAATATATTATGTTAAAATAACATCGAAAAAGGGGATGCAGGTCGGAATATGCCTCCCCAACGGGTATGACATAAATGGAGGAGATAAAATGAAAAAGAACCTGTCGCGCATACTCAGCGTATTTCTCATAGTGCTGCTTCTGGCGTCGCTGCCGATGGCGCAAGCCTTCGCGGCGTACGACTGCAAGTACGGCACGTATTCGGAGCTTGTGCTGGCTCAGTTCAGCGGCAAGGATGACAACAATATTGTCGGCAAGGCGTCAATAAGCAGCGGCAGTTGTCCGGGAATGAGCCTGAAGCTCAGCGCGGACGCAACGCAGATTCTGCTCTCCGGCACGCCGACCAAACCCGGAACATATAAGTTGACCGTTGCCTTCGAGATGCGGGACGGACAGCCCGGCTCCACCGACGCGACCGTCAATGTGGCCGCGGTACAGCCGACTGTGCAGGCTTCGGCCAGCACGACCACGCCCAAGAAGGACGACAACTTCCAGCTGAAGCTCAGCCTAACCGGCGGCGCGCCCTATGAGGTCACGCTCTATGCCAACACCAGCAACAGCACTTCCGGCGGTACGGCCGGAACCACATGGACTTTTGAAGCAGACAGCCAGAATGTAACGGTCAGCACCAAGTCCATGGATGACAGCGTACAGACCTATTATTACTACCTCACGGCGAAAAACAGTGCAGGTACCGCGACGTCGAACGTGATAGCCGTCACGAACCCGTCCTACACCAAGCCTGCCGACGTTACGCCGTCGCCGTCTCCCTCTCCGTCCGGTGAGATCAAGATAACCAAGCAGCCCACCGGTGAGACCGTTGAGGAGGGCGGCAGAGCCGTGTTTATCGCGCGCGCGGAAAATGCCGCGTCGTTCGTGTGGCGTATAGTCAGCCCCGACACGACCAATACTTACCCCGCCAAGGACGCCCCGGACTACTTCAAGGGACTGAAGGTCTCCGGAACCGACAGCGACCGCCTCGTGCTTGAAAACATCCCGGCCTCCATGAACGGCTGGAAAGCGGAATGCAAATTCATCGCCGCGGATGGGAAAACCTATCTCTGCACCAATGGCGCTATAATAACCGTCAAGAAGGCCGAGGTCGCCCTGACGCGCCCGACCATCAATACGCAGCCCAGCGGCGTCACCAAGACCGTAGGGGAGGGAACCACGCTTACCGTTTCCGCAAGCGATACCAACAACGGCGGTACGCTCAAATATCAGTGGTACAGCAATACCTCCGCCAGCAATAACGGCGGTACGCTTATCAGCGGTGCAACCTCTGCAAGCTACACCCCGCCCCAGACCGAGGGTACGGTGTACTACTTCGCTTCCGTGTGGAGCACCAAGGACGGCCAGAACAGTGACCGTGTCAATACCGGAGCCGTGGCTGTCACATATACCGCAGCCGCTGCCACGCCTGAACCGTCCGCGACTGTGGCTCCTACCTCGCCGACTCCCGGCGTAGATGATCCGTCGCCCAGCCCCAGCACCGGCGGCAATGCAGATGTCGAGATCAAGCCTGACGACACGCAGAACGATTCCAGCAAGGGCAACGGACTTGTAGTCCTGCTGCTGGTCATCGCAGGGCTTGGCCTGATCGCGGCGGCCGTGCTGCTCATTCTCTCCAAGCGAGACAGCAAGCCCGTCCCCGTGAAGCGCCCCGGCGGCCAGCGCAAGGCCGGTGCGGTGAAGCGCGGCTGGACCTGCGAGAACTGTGGCGAGGTCAATCTCGGCCGCTTCTGCCAGAACTGCGGCGCGCCCAAGCCCGCGAATGAGCCGCTTTACATCTGCGATAAGTGCGGCTGGCAGCCTGAGGATCCGATGCATCCGCCTCGCTTCTGCCCACAGTGCGGAGACCCCTTCGGCCCCGAAGACATAGTCGAGAAGTAAACCAAAAACCCATGCATTATCAATGCATGGGTTTTTCTTATAATATCTTTTTCTTCTTGAAATATATTATTTCAATCACGATTATTACGGCGGTGATAGCTATGACGCAGGGATACGCGTAACGCCAGTGCAGCTCCGGCATATTCGCAAAGTTCATGCCGTACCAGCCCGTAAGCAGACTGAGCGGAAGGAACAGCGTAGTGACAACGGTCAGGATGCACATGACCTTGTTCTGCTTTGCGTCCAGCTGTGCCTGATATAATTCGCGCAGCTGTATCACATTCTCCTGAAGCAGGTGCACATGACTCTCAAGCCGCTCCGCCTGCATCGAAAATCTGCTCCACTGCTCCGCCGCGGCGATCGGCGCGGGCGCGTCGAGAGACGATATCATGTCGCTCATCGCAGTAAGCTGCTCGTAGTACGCGTTCAGCTCCGAGAGCTTGCGGCGGTGCCTTGTGAGTACGCCGAAGAAGTCGTCCGGAATGTCGGTCAGCAGACTGTCCTCCATGACGTCAAGCTCCTTTTCGATGTGGGACAGGTACAGGATATCATTTTCCACTGCCAGCTGCATAAATTGGAGAAGCAGCAGTTCCGGAGTGGAGGCGTTGTTCAGCTTCGTCAGCTGCGATTTTACCCACGGCTTCAGCTCGCCGGAATCCTCGATGAAAATCAGCTCCTGTTCCGTCATGTAAAAGAGC
This sequence comes from Lachnospiraceae bacterium, assembly GCA_963605945.1. Lineage (GTDB taxonomy): Bacteria > Bacillota > Clostridia > Oscillospirales > Oscillospiraceae > Limivicinus. The sequence continues at coordinate 1,742 of CAVCWF010000117.1, read as the reverse complement.
AGGCAGATCTGCGGCAGCCGCGCCTCGTTTTTGTTTGGGATGCGCAGAGTACCCCAAATGTAGTCGCGGTATGCTTCCGCCTTACAGTAACGGACGGAGCCGAGACTGCGCAACATCTCTTTGTGGTGCGGGAAGCTGTCCTTCATGGCGCGGAATTCATCCGCCGTGATTAGCGTTAAAAGCGTACGACCCTCGCTGTGCTTCGCGGAAGCGAGCGTTCCGTTCGCGTCGTTGTATACATATTCGGTCATCTTTAGTTCTCCATATTGAAATGCTTTTGCCATATTATAAGACCTGCTAGTCGTATTTGCAAGAAGCGAGTTGTAAGCCTTGAAAATTAAGAATTCCTAAGGGTTGCATCCCTTGCTTTTGCTTGGGTTTAAAGATATAGTATAGACGTAGAGTGAATAGACAAACAACGGCAATATGTGAAATTTATCGAAAAAGGAGGAAAATTACATGAAGAAATTTTGGGCGCTGCTGCTTGCCGCTTTGCTGGTGGTGAGCATCCTGCCTGTCTCGGCGCTGGCGGACGACATTCCGGAGCCGACGCCTGTTCCGGAACAGGGGACGCTGACAATCAACGTCGCCTTTGAGGGACTGCCGGAGGATAAGATCCCGGAATCCGTCAAATGGGAGCTTAAAAAGGACGGCGCACACGTTCAGGACGTCGTCATCACTGCGGCGGAAAAGTGGACGAAGAGCCTTACGCTCGATCCCGGCGAGTACGAGCTGCACGCGGACGTTGACAGCACCGATGTCGGCGGGTATTATCATTTTTATTATTCGATAATCTGGGCTACGGTCACGGCCGGAGAGGACACAAAGCTTGACATCACCGAGACCTACGAGGTTCAGCCGGTGATGAGCTTTGACATACCGGTAGAGAAAAAGGTTGAACTTCTCGGTAAATCCACACCGCTTACGGATACGAATTTTGATTTTGCCCTCACGCTTGCCAATGACGCGGGCAAAACCGATATGCTCAAGCTGTACTTTGATGGCAAGCCTGTCACCGACAGCTTCACCATGACTGTGAAGGCGGGTGAGACCTCCGCGGCCGGTGTGCTGACTGTCAGCGGCCCTGTCAGTCAGATGTACGGTCTGCATGGTACACTCAGTGAAAAGGCACCTGCGGAGACCGGGAACTGGCTCTATGACAGCAGCGAATACCGCTTCGGCGTAAACATGGTCTCTCCGCTGAGCGTTCTTGAAGATGAGCCGAGCGGCGAGAAGATTCCCGCGTACATCAAGCTTGGCGACGAGGATGTCGATGCCGCGGTATTCACCAATAAATATTCTGTCACCACCGGAACCCTCACCGTTACGAAATCTTTTGAGGGACTTCCCAAGGAGCTGATACCCGCGTCCGTCACCTTTGAGCTTTGGCAGGATAAGCAGCGCCTTGAGGGGCAGGACATAATCCTGACCGCGGCGGACGGCTGGACGAAGAGCGTCGAGCTTGAAGCGGGCGAGTACACTCTGAAAGAGCGCACCGACGGCCTGAGCGTCGAGGGCTATATCATGGGCGCAGTTGAGGACATCAAGGCCGTTGTCACTGCCGAAGAGACGGCAGAGGTCAAGGTCGTCAACACCTATAAGCCCGAACCGATATACAGCATCAGCATCCCCGTTGAGAAGCAGGTCAAGCAGATCGGAAAGCACATGCCGGTTGCTGATAAGACCTTTGCTTTCGCGCTTGAGCTGTCCAGCAAGACCGGTAAGCTGGGTAAGATAGAAGC
>CAVCWF010000116.1:0-14592 GCA_963605945.1 Lachnospiraceae bacterium | reverse complement strand
GCAGCGTTATCTCGCCCGTCATCGCAACGTCATGGCGCACGGGCGCGCCGGTCAGCGCGGAGATGAGCGCGATGGTCACGGTGATACCGGCGGACGGCCCGTCCTTGGGAACAGCGCCCTCTGGGAAGTGGATATGTATATCCTTGGTCTTATAAAAATCATGCTCAATGCCGAGCACGCCGGCGCGGCTCCTGATATAGGTCAGCGCAGCGCGGGCGGATTCCTTCATCACGTCTCCGAGGTTGCCTGTCAGCTCCAGTCTGCCGCTGCCGTCAACGACCGCGACCTCGACATCCAGCACTTCGCCGCCGACGGAGGTATACGCAAGGCCGCGCACGAGGCCGACCTCGTCGCGCACGCGCATGTGCTCCGGCTTGAACTTTGCAGGCCCCATCAGCGGTTCCAGCGCGCCGGCCTTGACGCTGACGCTCTTGCACTTTTCCTCCGCAATATCGCAGGCCGCGCGGCGGCAGAGCCGCGCTATCTCACGCTCAAGCGTACGCACGCCGGATTCGCGCGTGTACGACCGGATGATCTCGCGCAGCGCATCGTCGCTGACGCGGAGCTGGTTTGCGCGCAGGCCGTGCTTTTTGCGCTGCTTCGGCAGAAGATGACGCTTCGCTATCTGAAGCTTCTCTTCATCGGTATAGCTCGCAAGCTGTATGACCTCCATACGGTCGAGCAGCGCTCTGGGGATGGTGTCAAGCGTGTTCGCGGTGGTAATGAAGAACACCTCGGACAGGTCGAAGGGTATTTCGAGGAAATTGTCCCTGAAGGTGGAGTTCTGCTCGCCGTCCAGCGCTTCAAGCAGCGCCGCCGACGGATCGCCCCGATAGTCGGAGCCGAGCTTGTCTATCTCGTCGAGCACCATGAGCGGGTTGCAGCTCTTGGCCTGAATGATGCCGTTTATGATGCGGCCGGGCATGGAGCCTATGTATGTCTTGCGGTGGCCACGTATCTCGGCCTCATCATGCACGCCGCCAAGGGACACTCGCACGAGCTTCCGGTTCACTGCCTTGGCGATGCTCATGGCGATGCTGGTCTTGCCGGTGCCCGGAGGGCCGACAAGGCAGATAAGGCCGCCCTTGATGTTCGGGCTGAGCTTCTTGACGGCGAGGTATTCGATAATGCGATCCTTGACCTTTTCAAGGCCGAAGTGCTCATCGTCGAGCAGCTTTCTGGCTTTTTCAAGGTCGATGGTCTCCGTGGTCTTTTTGCCCCACGGCAGCTCAAGGCAGGTGTCGAGATAGCCGCGCAGCACCGCCGCCTCGGACGAGCCGAAAGGCTGCTTCATCAGGCGCGACAGCTCCTTATTGAGCTTGTCTTTTATCTCGTCGGGCGCGGCAAGCTCGTTGATCTTCCGGCGGTATTCGCCGATATCGTCGGTCTGCCCGTCCTCGCCCAACTCGGCCTGAATTATCTTCATCTCCTCGCGGAGATAGTACTCGCGCTGGTTCTGATTCATCTGCTCCTGCGTCGCGTCGGACAGTTCCTTCTCGATGCGGAGAATGTTCACCTCGCGGCTCAGAAGCTTGCCGAGCAGGATGAGCCGCTTGCTCGGATACAGCTCTTCGAGCAGGCGCTGTTTATCGTCAAGATTGAAGTGCACGTTGTGCGCTATGTGATTTGCGACGCCGCCCGGCTCGTTGACCGCGAGCACATTTATGATCTGCTCGGTTATGGATTCAGGGTTTTCGGCCAGATAGTCGTGATACAGCGAGAGGCAGTTGCGGATAAGCGCTATCAGGCGCTCCTCGCTGACGCGCTCCGCCTTGTCGGGCAGATCCGTCACCTCGGCGGTGTACGCCTTGGCGGACAGCTCCATATGCTCCGCCCGCGCGCGGTAAAGTCCCTCCACCATCACGCGGCAGACACTGCTGCGCGGCTGGCGCAGCTGCTGCTTCACGCGGCATACGACGCCGACGGAATATATATCGTTTTCTTCCGGAATATCTACCGAGATGTCCTTTTGCGCCGCGAGAAAAATATTTCTGTTCCCTTTCACGGCCATTTCCAGCGCGCCGAGCGAGGATTCCCGCTCGACGTCGAAGGTAAGCATCATGCCGGGGAACATGTTCAGCCCGCGCAGGGCTATCATCGGCATTGTCTCGGTTCTGGTGTATGTTTCGCTCATAGTTTCTCCTTTCCGGAGTGGGTAAAAAATCAGGCGTTAGTGTGGATTATTTCAGGCGCGGTGCCGTTTTTCACGCAGTCAGCGGTTATAACGACCCTGCTCACCGTACTGTCAGACGGGACGGTGTACATCACATCCGTCATCACGCCCTCCATGACGCTGCGCAGGCCGCGCGCGCCTATCTTCATCTCTATGGCCTTGTCCGCCACGGCCTCCAGCGCACCGGGGGCAAACTCCAGCTCGACACCGTCGTAATCCATCAGCGCCTTGTACTGCTTCGCCATGGAGTTCTTCGGCTCGGTCAGGATGCGGACGAGATCGTCCCGCTTCAGGGAATCCAGCGACGCGACGACAGGCAGACGGCCAATAAGCTCCGGTATGATGCCGAACTTCAGCAGGTCGTGCTGCTGCACCTGACCAAGAAGCTCGCCGACGTCACGGTCGCGCCCGCTCTGGATATCCGCACCGAAGCCCATGGACATCTTGTCGGTGCGCTTCTCGATTATCTTGTCAAGCCCGTCAAACGCGCCGCCGCAGATAAAGAGGATATTCGTCGTGTCGACATGGATGAATTCCTGATGCGGGTGCTTGCGTCCGCCCTGCGGGGGGACGTTCGCTATCGTCCCCTCAAGGAGCTTGAGCAGCGCCTGCTGCACGCCCTCGCCGGAGACGTCGCGTGTGATGGAGGTGTTCTCGCTCTTGCGGGCGATCTTGTCTATCTCGTCGATATAGATTATGCCGCGTTGCGCGCGCTCAACGTTGAAGTCCGCCGCCTGCAGAAGCTTGAGGATGACGTTCTCAACGTCCTCGCCGACGTAGCCCGCCTCGGTGAGCGTGGTAGCGTCCGCGATGGCAAACGGCACATCCAGCATTTTGGCCATGGTCTGGGCAAAGAGCGTTTTGCCGCTGCCGGTGGGGCCGATGAGCAGGATGTTGCTCTTCTGAAGCTCCACATCGTCCTTGCCGCCGTGAAGAATACGCTTATAGTGATTGTATACGGCGACGCTCAGAACCTTTTTCGCGCGGTTCTGGCCTATAACATATTCATCAAGCCCCGCCTTTATCTGCATGGGCTTTGGCAGCTTTTCAAACACGAGCGGGAGGCCGTCAAAGCCCTCCACGGGCGTGTCGGTCATCGGGTCGTCATCGACGATCTGCATGCACATGCGCACGCAGTCATCGCAGATATAGCTGCCGTTGCCGGCGATAAGACGGTTTACCAGCGACTGCGGCTTGCCGCAAAACGAGCATCTTATGCTTCTTCTGTCTTCATTCTTTGCCATATTCTTCTCCGTTCCGCCGATAATGGCGTTGATACGCTGATATATAGATTGGGGGAACCTGCGTCCCCCCAATCCGTGTTGCAAATATCAGCGCTTATAAATGACCTTGTCAATAATGCCGTAGGTCTGGGCTTCCTCGGCGGTCATAAAGTGGTCGCGCTCGCAGTCGCGCTCAATGGTCTCGATGTCCTTGCCGGTGTTCTCGGCGAGGATTGCGTTGAGACGCTTTTTGATCTTCAGAATCTGCTCAGCCTGTATCTGAATATCGGTGCACTGCCCCTGACTGCCGCCGGAGGGCTGGTGGATCATTATCTCGGCATTGGGCAGAGCTATGCGCTTTCCCTTCGCGCCGGACGAGAGCAGGAACGCGCCCATCGAAGCCGCCATGCCGATGCAGATGGTGGAAACATCAGGCTTGATGTACTGCATCGTGTCATATATGGCAAGGCCGGAGGTAACGCTGCCGCCGGGGCTGTTTATATAGAACTGGATGTCCTTATCGGGATCCTGCGCTTCGAGATACAGAAGCTGCGCGACGATCAGGCTCGCGGTAGTGTCGTTGACTTCCTCGGAAAGCATGATGATGCGGTCGTTGAGAAGTCTTGAAAAGATATCGTACGAGCGCTCGCCGCGGCTGGTCTGCTCGACTACATATGGAACTAAACTCATTGTATTTGACTCTCCTTTAAAATATCAGTATCCAAGAGAGCATATCCTTAACCCGGAATAATTATTCAGCCTCTTTCTCGGTCTCTTCGGCCTTTTCCTCTGCCTGCTCTTCGGGAGCGGCTTCGGTGATGATGGCGGTGTCGAAGATGATGTTGGAGGCCATCTCCTTCTTCTGCTCCTCGGCGATGAAGTCAACGCCGAAGTACTGCTTGAGCTCTTCGGCCTTTGCGCCGAGCTTCTCAGCGGTCTTTGCGATATACTCTTCAGTCTCTTCCTCGGTGGGAGCGAAGCCCTCTGCCGCGACGATCGCCTCAAGCAGAAGGTCGTTCTTGACCTGAGCCTCTGCTGCGGGCATGATGGAAGTCTTCATGGCTTCCTCGTTCAGACCCAGCATCTCGCAGAGCTTGTCCATGGGGATGGAACTGTCGGTCACGCCGAAGTTTCTTGCGTAGTTGCGGATGATCTCCTCAGCCTTCTCCTTGACCATGACCTCAGGAACCTCAACGGTCATGTTCTCGATGGCCTTGTGCATGAGGTCTGCGCGAACCTCGCCCTCGCGCTGCTCGGTCTTGCGCTTCTCAAGGTCTGCCTTGACGTCGGCCTTGTACTCGTCGAGAGTGTCGAAGCCGTTGTCCTTTGCAAACTCGTCGTCCAGCTCAGGCAGCTCGTTGACGGAGAGGTTGTTGAGCTTGATCTTGAACACGACGGCCTTGCCGGCGAGTTCGGGAGCGTAATTTTCGGGGAAGGTGATGTCGATGTCCTTCTCGTCGCCGATGTTCATGCCGACGATCTGCTCTTCGAAGCCGGGAACGAACGCGCCGGAGCCAAGCTCAAGGTCATATGCCTCGGCCTTGCCGCCGTCGAAACGCTCACCGTTGAGATAACCGTCGAAGTCGATGTTGGCGACGTCGCCCATCTGAGCCTCGCGCTCAACGTCGACCTTGCGGGAGTTGCGCTTGCGGGCGGCTTCAAGCTCGTAGCCGATCTCGTCCTCGTCTACCTCTGCGGGGTAGCGCTCTGCGCTCAGACCCTTGTACTGGCCGAGGGTGACCTCAGGGTAAAGGGTGACGGAGAAGGTGTAGGCAACGGTCTTGTCATCGGTGACGTTTACGTCAACGATGGAGGGAGCTCCGACGAACTTGACGTCGTTCTCGGTCACGCCCTGCTCAAAAGCCTTGGGAGCCAACTCGTCCATAGCGTCCTGATAGAACACCTCTGCGCCGTACATGCCTTCGACGACTGCGCGGGGAGCCTTGCCCTTGCGGAAACCGGGGATATTTATGCTGTGCTTATTCTTCAGATATGCGCCGTTGACGGCAGCTTCAAACTCGGCTGCGTCGGACTCGACCTGAAAAGTAAGGGTGTTATCTTCTTTTTTCTCTACGTTCTTGACAATCATTTAGATTTCCTCCTCTATATGTGCATAACACAAGCTTTAACATGATATCAGATATTGCCTGTAAAATCAATGACAAATTATTAAATTTCCGCTCGATTTTGCCATTATTGGGCGAGCGGCGTGTTCACCGGCAGGTTTCGACCCGCATTTATTGAAAAGCGGGCGGCGATGTGCTATAATGCAGCCCAGCGACTACTAAGGAGACACCGATGAAACCACAGTCAGACAAAGCGCGGCGCGCGCTTTTTATTCTTTTTATAATATACTGCGCGGCGATGCTGCTGCTTTTATTTGCCCGCAGCAGCCGGTACGCCGGCGGCAGCTACATCGAGCAGCTCAAAATGAATCTGAACCTTATCCCGCTCGACACGATGCGCCGCTTCGTATACGTTATAAAGCACAACTCGAACCCGCACATGCTAAAATACGCACACCTCAACCTCGGCGGCAACGTGGCCGCGTTCATCCCCTTCGGCTTTTTCCTGCCCTGTCTTTTTGACAGGCAGCGCAGATTCTGGCGCTTCCTCCTCACCGCCGCCGCGGTCATAATCTGCATTGAGCTGCTTCAGCTTTTCACTCTGCGCGGCAGCTGTGACATTGACGATCTGATACTGAACCTCATCGGCTCCGCCCTCGGATACGCGGTGTGGAAACTTATCATTAAGCTCAAGAACAAGAAGTCCTGATAAAATCAGGACTTCTTATCATTCTATTATCTTTACAGGTGTGAAATCCACCCAGTCCGCGGAGACGAGCTTATATTCTGTCCCGCCGCGCCAGCCGTTGAATGCCGCGGCACAGCCCTTGCCGTGGATATGCCCATAGCAGCACAGCCTGACCTCGTGCTCCTTGAGCAGGCGCAGGATCTCCGGGCACTCATATCTCTGAAAAATCGGCGGATAATGCAGAAAGACGAGCTTCTTATCCGTCGGTGCGGCCTTCAGCGACGCTTCGAGCCGTCCGACCTCGCGGAGCATTATTTTTTTATCGTGCTCCCCGCCCTTCTCCTCCTCGTAGAACCAGCCGCGCGTGCCGCAGAGGCTGTATTCGCCGTACTGAAAGGCATTGTTATACAGTATCTCGATGCTCGTGATGCCGCATTCGGCGAAGAATTTTTTCGCCTTTGCCGCCGTCGACCACCAGTAATCGTGATTCCCTTTTAAAATTATTTTTTTGCCGGGCAGCGCGTCGATGAACAGGAAGTCCTCGCGGCACTGCTCTATCCCCATACCCCAGCTTATATCGCCGCAGATGACGCAGACATCGTCCGCCGTCAGCTTTGAAAAGCCCTCGCGGAGCTTTTCGGCGTGATTTTCCCATTTGGGGCCGAAGATATCCATCGGCTTCGACGCGCCGATGGACAAATGCGTATCCCCTATTGCGTATAATGACATATTTTTAAAATTTCCGTTCCGTATTATTTGCAGCGCCGCCGCAGATAATATATTCGGCTAAAGCCAAATATTTTTATTGGAGGCGCAATATGAACGATAAGACCCGTAACGACGTCATCCCCGGCGTCGGCTGTGACGTGACCAACTGCAAGTACAACACCATCGACTGCCGCTGCTCCGCAAGCAAGATCAGCGTCCAGAACGAGAAGGCCAACACCAAGGGCGAGACCTACTGCTCCACCTTCTGTCCCCGCGGCTGCTGCTGATTTTCGGCGCGGCTTAGATAGGAGGAAGGCTTCGGTTCTGGCATCGTTATAGGCTGCGGTGCAAGAATCAGCCGAGTATCGCAGGTAGTGCGGTGCGAGGATCAGACGAGTATCGCAGGTAGTGCGGTGCAAGAATCAGCCGAGTATCGCAAGTAATGCTGTGCGAGAACCTGCTGAGTATCGCAGGCAGTGCGGTGCCGGGCTTGAGAAAGTATTTTTCCGTCCCACAACAAAGAAATTGCGGAATTGGCTCTGCGCCGGTTTCGCAATTTTTTAATCGCACCGAAATGCGTCCGCTATATGCTTGATGCTTATCCGCCCCGTCTCGCCGTCGGGCGCGTATATCTCCACAACGTCAAACCGCGGCTGAAGCTCACAGCCCGTCTCACCTAGCCACAGCTCTGCCGTCATAATTATCCGCTGCTGTTTGGCGCGCGTCACGAATTCCCGCGCCTCGGCAAAGGCCGCGCTTTTGCGCAGCTTCACCTCCACGAACGCTACATATTTCCCGCGCGAGGCGATGACGTCTATCTCCCCGCCGCGGCAGCTGTAATTCCGCGCCAGAATTTTATAACCCCTGCGGCGAAGATACTGCGCGGCGCGCTCCTCGCCCCAGCTTCCAAGCTCACGACCTGCCATCAGTGCATCTTCCGCAGGAAGCTCATGCGGTGTATCGGCGTGGCGCCCAGCTCGCGGATGGCGGCGTAATGCTGCTTCGTGCCGTAGCCCTTATGCACGGCGAAGCCGTATCCGGGATAGAGCCTGTCCATCTCCCGCATCACGCGGTCACGGCTGACCTTCGCCAATATCGACGCGGCGGCAATATCGGCGCACTTTCCGTCCCCGCCGACAACACTCCTGCACGGGAAGTCTATCCCACGGGTCTGATTGCCGTCGATCAGCGCAAGCTCCGGTGCCGTATCAAGGCCGGATATTGCGCGGTTCATGGCCAGAAAGGTCGCATTCAGGATGTTCAGCTCCTCGATCTCCTCGACCGATGCGAACGCGATACTATACTCCAGCGCTTTTTCGCATATTTCATCAAACAGCGCCTCGCGGCGCTTCTCGCTGAGCTTTTTGGAGTCGTTCAATCCCTCTATTATAGCTCCGCGCGGCAGAACCACCGCCGCGGCGCACACCGGCCCCGCGAGCGGGCCGCGTCCGGCTTCGTCCACTCCGCATATGCTGCGGACTCCGCCGTCATATATCTCGTTTTCAAGCACCCAGAGTTCAAGCATCAGGCGGAGCCTCCAGTGTCAGACGGCCAAGCTTGCCGTCATGGTATTCGCCGAGCAGCGTGTTCGCCATGCGCTCTATGTCGTACTCCCCGCGCGAGACAAGGAAGCCGCGCTTCTTCGCCGCCTGCTCCAGCAGCTCAAAGCCGTTCATCTCCGGATCGGGCACGAACTTATAGCGCTCCTCTATCGCCTTCGGGTACAGCTCGCGCAGGCGCAGCATGAAGTTCGCGCCAAGCGTCTCCTTATCCAGCACGTCCGCCTTTATCGCGTTCGTGATGGCCAGCATCTCGCCGACCTCCTGACTGTCAAACTTCGGCCAGAGTATGCCCGGAGTGTCCAGCAGGTCAAGCCCCTGATCGATATTTATCCACTGCTTGCCGCGCGTGACACCGGGCTTGTCCCCCGCTATCGCCGCCTTGCGGCCGGCAACCTTATTGATAAAGGTCGATTTCCCGACGTTTGGTATGCCGAGGATCATCACGCGCAGAGGGCGGCCGACCTGTCCCTTGGCTTCATACGCCGCAAGCTTATCCTTCAGCAGCCGTCTCACCGCGGGCGCAAAGCTTCCCACGCCCTTGCCGCTTTTCGCGTCTGTCTCCAGAATCGCAAGACCGCGCGATTCAAAATATTTTCTCCAGCGCGCCGTCATCTGCGGGTCGGCAAGATCGACGCGGTTGAGTATCACAAGGCGCGGCTTATCCCCCGCCAGACGGTCGATATCCGGGTTGCGGCTCGAATACGGGATTCGCGCGTCCAGTATCTCGCACACCGCGTCCACCATGGCGAGGTTTTCCTCAATCATGCGCTGTGCCTTGGTCATGTGGCCGGGGAACCACTGGATATTCATTTTTTCAAAGCCGTTGTTCTGCGTCATTTGACGACTCCCAACTCGCTCAGCGGATAGATGACCATATACACCTTGCCGATTATGAGCCGCTCGTCGACCATGCCGATGCGCTTGTCGCGGCTGTCGGTGGAGGCGTTGCGGTTATCGCCCATGACGAACACACAGCCTTCCGGTACTGTCTGCGGGCCGATGAAGTCGAGCTTCTTCTGCGTCGCCTCGTTTATATATGCCTCTTCGATGACCTCGCCGTCCACGTACACAAGGCCGTTTGCGAAGTCTATATTGATCTCCTGCCCCGCGACCGCGATAACGCGTTTGACCAGCGCCTTGTCGGGGTCGTACTCATCCTTCTTGAAAACGACGATGTCGCCCTGCTTCGGCTTATAGAACAGGTCGGACACCAGCATCTTGTCGCCGTTCTGAAGCGTCGGCCACATGGAGGTGCCGCGCACATCGACGACGCGTATCACGAACACGAACAGCAGCACGCAGATTATCAGCGCGCTGATAAGGCACTGTATCCAGTCGTATGTATCCTTACGGGTGTCGGTAACGGCCTCCGTCACGTCTTTTCTTTTATTCTTGCTTCCCATGGCTAGTCTCCTTTGCAGGATTTACCATCAGCCGTCAGGCAGTGCCGGCTGATCATACTGAATATATATTATACACCATTTTGCCGCCTATTGGCAACAAAAATTCTCCATACGCGATTTATGTTGAAAAGTTTGCGCGCCGATGGTAGAATGTGCTTATCCTAAAGGAGGGCGTTCATATGTTGAAGCTCAGCATAATCGTACCCGTATATAACGTTGAAAAATACCTGCCGAAGTGCATCGACTCGCTCATCTGCGACGGCGACGGCTATGAGATCATCCTTGTCAACGACGGCTCGACCGACGGCTCGCCGGCCATTCTCGCCGATTACGCCGCGCGCTATCCCTCGCTCATCCGCGTCTTCTCCACGCCTAATGGCGGAATCGGTCACGCGCGCAACACCGGCATTGATGACGCCAACGGGGAATACCTGCTCTTTATAGACAGCGACGATTATCTCTCCCCCGGCGCGCTCAACTCTATACTCGCGGCGCTGGACGGGAGCTTTGACATCTGCATTTTCGATATTCTTTCCGTCAACGAGAGCGGAAATGTTCTGAAGAAGATGCCCGGAACCGCCCGTCCCGACGGCAGCGTGTTCTCGCTGGATGAGTACCCGGAGCTTTTGTTCGAGCTGCCCGCCGCGTGGAACAAGATATACCGGCGCGAGCTTTTCGCCGCCACCGGCATACGCTATCCCGATCGCGCGTGGTTCGAGGATCTGCGCACAACGACGAAGCTCTACACCGCCGCGAAGCGCATAAAATATGTGAGCCGGAGCTGGTATAACTATCTCCAGCGCGCGGGTTCCGTAACGAACGCGAAAAAATCCGACCGCAACATTGAGATCATCGACGCGATGGACGATGTTGTGGAGTATTTCAAAGTCATCGGCTCCTATGATGAGTACCGCGAACAGCTCGAATTTCTGGCACTCAAGCACATTCTTCTCGCCTCATCGCTGCGCGTCGTGACCGCAGACTGCAACACTGAGCTGCTTGATAAGCTGCTCGATACGCTCACCACCGACTACCCCGATTACGCGAACAACAAATACATGTCCACCCTCAGCCACAGGGAGCGGCTGATATACCACCTGCTCATCACAAAGCGCCGCCGCCTGCTGCGCACCCTGTTTATAATAAACAACTCCGTCCGCGGAAAATACGCGTGACGAAGGCCCATCGGATGGAGCATTCAAAAACTATAATTCTTAAAAATCACGCCCGAATCTTAAATCGGGCGTGATTTTATTGACGTTTTTTTGTAATTTTTGATAATATTTGTATATATTGTATATATTTATAACTGCTTAAAAAGCAAAGCGTTTTGCAGCGGTCTTTATTGCGCTCGCGCTGCTTCTCACAGCCTGCGGCAAGAGCGATCCGGCCGTCCCGTCAACCAACGGCGACGGCACTGTCGAGCTGACCTCAGTCGATCCGAAAGTCGTGGACGAAGGCGGTGAGCTGAGCTATGCCGCTAAAGGCATAGCATTCAGCGAGCCGGTGTCCCCTGTTACCATGTTCTTGTTTCTCGACAACTCCGTCTTGCTGTACGGAGATGACCCCACGACGGGCAATTTTCTCCGTGAAGCCGATTTCAACGGCAGCATCACAAAAAATATTCTCTTGACTTTCTTTCCGACAGCGAAACCTTCGCGCCGCTCGGCGTTGACGGCAGCGGCAGACTCTGGCTCATCATGACCGGCGAGAGCGCGGATCGGACTGAGTCGTATTACATGTACGGCATTCTGAATTCCGACGGCAGCTTTACCGAGCAGTTCAGCGGAAGCTCTGAGGACAGTCTGGGCATCGGGAGTATGCAGGTTGACGGCGACAAAATCTATATGCGCCGCGATAATACGCTTGACGGCAGCTACGGTCTCGCCATATGCGCTCTGGACGGGAGCATCGAGCGTGAGTTCAAAATACCGTTCAGCTTCGTGTTCAAACTTGACGGCGGCACGGTTTATCTCTCTTCCGACAGTCTCGGCGCTGACAGCGGCGGCTGCACGGTCAACATACTGGATTTGGAATCCGGCGAGTTGACGGAGCTTTGCAGCTTCGACACCGGTTATTTTGCCGCCGTTTCGGGCGACACGATATACATAAACGACCTGACAAGCGTGTTTGCATACTCGATTCCGACCGGCACAACCACTCCGCTTTTCACATGGAACAGCCTCAATATCACGCCAAGCGGCCTGCATCCGCTCAGTGACGGCAGTTTCCTGAGTCCGAGCGAAGGTTCGCTATGTCTCATTTATCCGGACACGCCCGATGACCGGCGCGTGCTTGTGCTGGCTTCGGGCGCGGATTCGGCAATGTTCAACAGCGCCGTGCTCGGCTTCAACGCAAACGACCCATACTATAAAATTGTCATCAAGGATTACTCGGCATATCCGAACGCGCAGGACGTCATCAGCACTGAGCTTATCTCCGGCGGCGGACCGGATATCATCGACCTGACTGCTTTTTCAGATGATTTGAGTGGTTCGGGCGTACTGGCCGATCTTGTACCATATTTCAACAGCGATCCCGACTATTCGCTGGACATGCTGCTGGAAAAACCGCTCGCTGTGATGATGAACGAGGGACGGTTGACTTCGTTCATCCCGTTTTTCACAGTCGGCACGTTCATCTGCCCACAGAGCTGCGTACCCGACGGCGGCCTCTCCGATGTGCGGGATTTTGAGGCGCGCATCGGCGATGTACATACCGCGTTCGGCGGTATGCTGACCCGTGGGAAGTTTCTGAAGCTGGCCTTCAGCTCCGATTATACCAGCGTGAATATCGGCGGTGTGCCGCCGTTCCGTTACTATCGGGTGCAGATGAACGATAACGTCGCCATTGCGGGTATGCCGTTTGTCGGTGGCAAAGCCGGCCTTCTGATGCCGGTTGTGGAGCTTGGGATGAACGCAAACTCCGACGCCGAAGCGCGCGAGGGCGTGTGGCATTTCTTCAGGAGCTTTCTCGCCCCGGAATCGTACATCGGCGCGGCGGGAAACTATTTTTCTCTGACAAAGGCCGGGTATGAATATGCTCTTGAGACCGACCGAAAAAACGTGGATGATGGCATGTCAATAAGCATGTCGCTCAGTGGCAGAAACGTGACGCTGGAGATCACAGACACGAATGACCACGATATGTATCCGAGCTTATAGATGAACTGCACGGCGTATATCGCTCAAACAGCACGCTTTACGGCATCGTCTCCGACAGCGCGGCAAAGTATTTTGCCGGTGACGCCGACGAGTATTCCACCGCGGACGTGATACTCTCCAAGCTCCGCGTCTACACCGCAGAAAGGAGCTGAACGGTGACAGCCAATCTGGCCGCACTGCATACTTTACATAGAAAAGACGCCTGATTTTTTACGATCAGACGTCTTTTCTGCGTATTTATGCCGAATTGGATTACTTCTTCATTGCCTCAGCGGTAGCGACGGCGACTGCGACAGTCGCGCCGACCATGGGGTTGTTGCCCATGCCGAGGAAGCCCATCATCTCGACGTGTGCGGGAACGGAGCTGGAGCCCGCGAACTGCGCGTCGGAGTGCATACGACCCATGGTATCGGTCATGCCGTAGGAGGCGGGGCCGGCTGCCATGTTGTCCGGGTGCAGGGTACGGCCGGTGCCGCCGCCGGACGCCACGGAGAAGTACTTCTTGCCCTGCTCGATGCATTCCTTCTTGTAGGTGCCTGCAACGGGATGCTGGAAGCGGGTGGGGTTGGTGGAGTTGCCGGTGATGGAGACGTCGACGCCTTCATGGTGCATGATGGCAACGCCCTCGCGGACGTCGTCGCAGCCGTAGCAGCGGACATTCGCGCGCTCGCCCTCGGAGTAGCGGATCTCGCGGACGATCTTCAGCTCGCCGGTGTAATAGTCGAACTGGGTCTGGACATAGGTGAAGCCGTTGATGCGGGAGATTATCTGGGCTGCATCCTTGCCGAGGCCGTTGAGTATAACGCGCAGCGGCTCCTTGCGGGCCTTATTCGCATTGCGGACGATACCGATAGCGCCCTCTGCGGCGGCGAAGGACTCGTGGCCGGCGAGGAACGCAAAGCACTTGGTCTCGTCGCTCAGCAGCATTGCGCCGAGGTTGCCGTGGCCAAGGCCGACCTTACGGTCATCCGCGACGGAACCGTCGAGGCAGAAGCTCTGGAGGCCGACGCCGATCATCTTTGCGGCTTCGGCAGCGTTCTTGACGCCGGACTTCATGGCGATGGCAGCGCCGACGCAGTATGCCCAGCGGACGTTCTCAAAGCAGATGGGCTGGATGCCCGCCGCTATCTCGTAGGGGTCAAAGCCCTTGGCCTTGCACATCTCTCTGCACTCTTCGACAGAGCCGATGCCGTACTGAGCGAGGACGCCGTTTATCTTGTCTATTCTTCTCTCGTAATTTTCAAACAGAGCCATTAAATTGTCCTCCTTCTCTTATTCCTGACGCGGGTCTATGTACTTGGCGGCGGAGTCAAACTGGCCGTAGTGCCCCTTTGCCTTCTCAAGCGCCTCGTTTGCGTCGATGCCCTTCTTGATGAAGTCCATCATCTTGCCGAGGGAGACGAACTCATAGCCGATGATCTCACCGTCAGCGTTGAGGGCGATGCGGGTGACGTAGCCCTCGGTCAGTTCGAGGTAGCGCGGTCCCTTTTCCTTGGTGGCGAACATGGTGCCGACCTGAGAGCGCAGACCCTTGCCGAGGTCTTCCATGGATGCGCCGACTGCAAGGCCGTCCTCAGAGAAAGCGGACTGGCTGCGGCCGTAGAC
>CAVCWF010000115.1:0-3331 GCA_963605945.1 Lachnospiraceae bacterium | reverse complement strand
AAAAAATGCAGCTTTGATGACTTTGCTGCATTGCTTGAATTCGCCGCAGCACTGCCCGATGAGTATGACTTGAGCCGTGATCTGCAAATGATCAATTCGGGGGAGCAGCTCCTATCTTTGCAGTACGTGGGCACATATATGGATTTAGTCGCGTTCAATTATTATTTTGACTACGATCTGAGTCTTTACGGAATCCCGTCGGCTAAGAGCCCCGGCGCCGTTGTATGTCCTTATATCACTCTGGCGATATCGTCCGGCAGCGCGAATAAGACAGGCGCGTGGGGGTTTCTGCGGACGTTCCTGACGGATGATAATCAGAAGGCTTTCTCAGAAACGATGCTTACGATTACCCGATATGGAATGGATTGCAGCAAAGAATCAATAAAGCAGTGGCAATCACAGGACGGATTGCTGTATCTGAATGATATAAACGGGAACCAAGTGGCAGTGGATTCAAACGCTAAAGACTGCGAAGCTTTGTTTGAAGAGATGATACAGTCAGTGACCGGCGTTTACAATTTCAATCAGGCGTTGTTTGATATTGTCTGGAGCGAAGCTCAGGCGTTCTTCTGCGGAGATAAATCGGCTGAGGAAGTGACAGATATCATCCAATCCAAGGTAAGCCTATACGTCGCCGAACAAGGCTGATATTGTGAAGAACTTCCGCTGCAAAAGTATACGCCGCCCATACAGGCTGATTGCCAGTATGGGCGGCGTTGTAATATTCTGTTTTAAGCGGCGTTTACCATGTCAGTGAAAATTCGACCAGCTCAGGGGATTCCGGTCTGCCGATAAGAGGTTCCTTCCAATCCAGAGCGGAGAGCTGCGCCATTTCGTCGGCGGTCAGGGCAAAGTCGAACAGATTGAAATTCTCTCGGATGTGCTCAGGCTTGGTGCTTCTGGGTATGACGGCAACGCCTTTTTGCGTCAGGAAGCGGAGCATAACCTGCGCCGGGGACTTGCTGTGCTTATCGGCAATGGTGAGCACGGCGGGTTCGCGGTACATCTCATTCCTGCTGCCCTGACCCAGCGGGGCATAGGCCATGTGAGCAACCTGCTTTTTGTCCATCCAGTTCCGCTCTGAGCAGCGCTGGCAGTAGAGATTGGTTTCGATTTGGTTGACCGCCGGGATGACCTCGTTGTAGGCAATCAGGTCAAGGAGACGGTCAGGCTCAAAGTTCGAAACGCCGATGGCGCGGACTCTCCCCTCGGCGTACAGTTTTTCCAGTGCCCGCCATGCCGCATAGTAATTGGCAAAGGGCCAGTGCAGGAGCAGCAGATCAATATAGTCGGTTTGCAGATTGGCGAGCGACTGCATGAAAGTTTCCTCGGTGTGCTCATAGGATTTGAAGTTCACCTTGGTTACGAGAAAAAGCTCCCTGCGGTCGATGCCACTGCGCTGTATTCCCGCGCCGACGTCCTTCTCATTGCCGTAGGCTTCCGCCGTGTCAATCAGGCGGTATCCGCTCTTGATGGCCTCCGCGACGGCGCTGCTGCATGTTTCGCCGTTCAGCATGAACGTTCCGAAGCCGACGAGCGGCATCTGAACGCCGTTATTCAGAGTCAAATATTCCATGTCTGTCCTCCGTATATGTATTTGCATAGAAGTAGCTTCCGTGCTATAATCATTGTAACAAGTTCGAGTAACACGAAGTCAAGAGAAAATTTGAGGTGCGGACATGTATTATACCATCAAGCAAATGGCGGAGATGTTCGGCGTCACGGAACACACGCTGCGGTTCTATACGGACAAAGGGCTGCTGCCGTGTGAGCGGGACGGCGGCAACCGACGGGTGTTCAACGATGAATCCGTCAACTGGATGCAGGGCATAAAATGCCTGAAGGGCTGCGGCGCGTCCATTGAGGACATTCAGGAGTATTGCCGCTTATGCCTGTCGGAGGAATCCGAGGATAATCTGCGCGCGAGGTATGCGATTATCTTAAAGCAGCGCGAGGAAGCGTATAAGCGCGTGGAGGAAGCCAAGGCTACGGCGAAATATATGGACAGCAAGGTTGCGCACTATGAAGCGATCCTTGCCGGCCTTGCCCCGGACGATACAAACCCGAAGAACTGGACGGCGGAGAACCGCCCGACACATGGAGCAGAGACTTATGATAGATAAAATGCTGATACGTGGAGCCAAGGTCCACAACCTGAAGAATATAGACGTAGACATCCCGCTGGGGAAAATCGTAGGGATCGCCGGCGTGTCCGGCTCAGGCAAATCCTCGCTGGCGCTGGGCGTGCTGTACGCGGAAGGCTCGCACCGGTACCTCGAAGCGCTCTCCACCTACACACGCCGCCGCATGACGCAGGCGTCGAAGGCCAGTGTGGACGAGGTGCTGTATGTTCCGGCCGCGCTGGCGCTGCATCAGCGCCCCGGAGTGCCCAGCATCCGCAGCACCTTCGGCATGGGAACGGAGCTGCTGAACAGCCTGCGGCTGATGTATTCCCGTCTCGCCGGCCATCGCTGCCCGAACGGGCATTATCTTAAGCCGTCGCTTGCCGTTGCCGCGGGGAAAGAGCTTGTCTGCCCGGAGTGCGGCGCGCATTTTTATGCCCCGTCCGCCGAGGAACTGGCGTTCAATTCCCAAGGCGCTTGCCAGAGATGCGGCGGCACGGGCAGCGTCCGCACCGTGGATATGGTGAGCCTCGTGCCGGATGACTCGCTCAGCATCGACGAGGGAGCGGTCGCGCCGTGGAACAGTCTGATGTGGTCGCTGATGACCGATGTGTGCCGCGAAATGGGCGTGCGCACCGATATACCGTTCCGTGACCTGACAGAGGAAGAGAAAGAGATCGTCTATCACGGCCCGGCGGAGAAAAAGCACATCTTCTACCATGCGAAGAACTCAAATCAGGCGGGGGAGCTGGACTTTACATACTTCAACGCAGTCTACACCGTGGAAAACGCTCTCGCAAAGGTCAAGGATGAGAAGGGCATGAAGAGGGTTGAGAAGTTCCTGAAAGAGGACATCTGCCCTGAATGCCGCGGCACACGCCTTTCCGCCGCTGCCCGTGCCCCGAAGCTGCGTGGAATATCGTTGGATGAAGCCTGTACCATGACTCTTGCCGAACTGACGGACTGGGTGCGGGGCGTTCCCGAAAGTCTGCCGGAGGAAATGCGCCCGATGGCGGAGAGCATCTGTGAGGCGTTTCAGAGTACGGCGAAGCGGCTGCTTGATCTGGGATTGGGCTACCTGACGCTCGACCGCTCGGCGTCAACGCTTTCAACCGGCGAGCGCCAGCGGATGCAGCTTGCCCGCGCCGTCCGCAACCGCACAACGGGCGTCCTCTATGTGCTGGACGAGCCGTCAATCGGTCTGCACC
>CAVCWF010000114.1:0-3581 GCA_963605945.1 Lachnospiraceae bacterium | reverse complement strand
GGCGGAGACCGCGCGCATCGACGCCGAGGGCTACCGCGAGATAGTGCTGACCGGCATCGAGGTCGCGTCCTACGGGGTCGACCTGCCCGGCAAGCCCGGCCTTGCCGACGTTATCGAGACCGTCGCCGCCTCCGCGCCCGACATGCGCATACGCCTCGGCTCACTGGAGCCGACCGTGATAACCGAGGATTTCTGCCGCCGCCTCGCCGCGACGGGCAGACTCTGCCGCCACTTCCACCTCTCGCTGCAGTCTGGCTGCGACCGGACGCTGAAGGCCATGAACCGCAAATACGACACCGCGGGCTTCTACCGCGCGGTGGAGCTGCTGCGCGAATATTTCCCCGGCTGCGCGCTGACGGCTGACCTGATCTGCGGCTTCCCCGGCGAGACGGAGGAGGATCACGCGGCGACGCTGGAGTTTATCCGGAAGTGCGGCTTCGCGGACATGCACATTTTTCCGTACTCCCGCCGCCCCGGCACGCCTGCGGACAAGATGCCCGGCCAATGCGAGAACGCGGTGAAGTCCCGCCGCGCGCACGAGGCGCAGAAGGTTGCCGATGAGATGCACCGCGATTTCATGCGCGGCAGCATCGGGCAGACTCTGCCCGTGCTGTTCGAGACGGAGCACGACGGCGTATGGACCGGACACAGCGACACATACATACTTGTCAAGGCGCGCGGCGAGGCGCTGCGCGGGAAAATATGCCCCGTTTCGATAAAGCTTGCGCAGGACGAGGCACTTTTCGGAGAAATAATTTGACGAATTAAATCGTTTGATGTATCATAATAAAAATACGTCAAACCGATATTCTGGCTTGCGTTTGTGCGGCAAGGTTATAAAGCCAGCAACCAACCCCTTGCCTCCCTCTGACGAGGGAGGTGTCGAAACCGAAGGTTTTGACGGAGGGAGAGACTTTGGCAGCAGTCGCACGAGGGCGTTTTGGAATAGTATAATCTGTGCGCAGATTTGCGGCGTTTCTCTCCCTCAGTCGGCTTCGCCGCCAGCTCCCTCGTCAGAGGGAGCCAGAAGAGATTTCTTCCCATCGGTTTGGGTATACAACATTGAAATATCAAACGAGAGGTCACGGCAATGTTCAGAATAAAAACCATGAACAGCATATCCCCCGCGGGGATCGAGGCGCTCACCGCGCGCGGCTGCGCCGTCAGCGCGGACGAGACGCGCCCTGAGGCGATACTCCTGCGCAGCGCGGAGCTGCACGGCTACGAATTCAACCCGGAGCTTATGGCCATAGGCCGCGCGGGCGCCGGGTACAACAATATACCCATCCCGGACTGCACCGAGCACGGCATAGTCGTGTTCAACAGCCCCGGCGCGAACGCCGAAGCCGTCAAGGAGCTGGAGCTGTGCTCGCTCGTGATGGCGTCGCGCGACGTGCTGGGCAGCATCGGCTGGGTGCGCGGCATATCCGGCGAGGGCGCGGCCATCCCGAAGCTTGTCGAGAAGGGCAAGTCCGCCTTTGCAGGGCCGGAGCTTCTGGGCAAGACCCTCGGCGTTATCGGCCTCGGCGCGGTCGGCGCGCTGGTTGCGAATATCGCGCTGGAGCTAGGCATGACGGTCTACGGCTACGACCCGTTCATGTCGGTCGACGCGGCGTGGCGGCTGTCGCGCGAGGTTCTGCGCGCCGAATCCGTGGATGATATCTTCCGCAGCAGCGACTATATCAGCATCAACGTCCCGTATACCGAGCAGACGCACCACATGCTCAACGCCGAAGCCTTTGCGAAGATGAAGCGCGGCGTACGCATCGTCAACGAGTCGCGCGCGGAGGTAGTGGACGACGAGGCGATGACCGCCGCTCTTGAGAGCGGAGCCGTCGCAAAGTATGTGACCGACTTCCCGAATGAGGTGATACTGAAAGCGCCGAACGTCATCGCCATGCCGCATCTCGGAGCGTGCACACCGGAGAGCGAGGATCGCTGTGCGGTCATGGCGGCGAACCAGCTCTATGACTACTTGCTCAACGGCAACATCAAGAATTCCGTCAACCTGCCGGACACCTCGCTCAGCCGCATGGGCGTGTGCCGCCTGTGCGTAATACACCGCAACGTCCCGCGCATGATCACGCGGATACTCGATTTCATCAGTGACCGGAACATAAACGTCGAGCACATGATAAATAAGCCGCGCGGCGAGTACGCGTATACGATCGTCGACCTCGGCGCGAGCATCGGCGAGGACATCGCGGACAGCATCCGCGAGATGGATAACGTCCTCCGCGTGAGGGTTATATAAGCGAGG
Organism: Lachnospiraceae bacterium; assembly: GCA_963605945.1. Lineage (GTDB taxonomy): Bacteria > Bacillota > Clostridia > Oscillospirales > Oscillospiraceae > Limivicinus. The sequence continues at coordinate 1,321 of CAVCWF010000114.1, read as the reverse complement.
CGGGGGATTGCAGCGTGCTGCACCCCCTTGGCGCCCCTCTTAGGGGAGCTGGCAGCCGCAAGGCTGACTGAGGGGTCGCCGGAGTAACGACACGAGCAGGGGAGAAAAGAAAGAGCGCACTAAAAAGAATATATACGGGACGGCCTCTGTGCCGTCCAGAAAGCGTCGCGCCTTGCACTGCATGAAAATCGACGCACTTGACTAAAACAACCTGTCATTGCGAAGCCAGTTCGCAAACTGGCTGTGGCAATCCGTTTCTCTTCTGGACAGCAGTATGTTGCCGCGCAGAGTAGAGGAAAACGGATTCCCACGTCGCTTCGCTCCTCGGAATGACAGAGTGGGTCTATACTCCGCTCTTTCTTTTACCTAATGGCAATGACTCAAGACTGGCGACCCCTCAGTCGGCTAACGCCGACAGCTCCCCTAAAAGGGGCGCCAAGAGGGTGCGGCGCGGTCAACGCGCCAGCCTAAAATCTTTGCCGCGGAGCGCTGCCCCTTTTAGGGGAAGTGGCACGAAGTGCCGAAGGGGTCGCCAGAGTAACGACATGAGCAGAGCGGAAAAGAAAGACCATACTATAAACAACAACAAAAAACTACCCCCATGGCGTATTTCCTGCGCCATGGGGGATCATCATTTTATCACCGTATGAAATTCGTTCTCGCGCGCGGCTCCTGCGCCGGGGCGGGGACGCCGGCGGCCTTGCCGGCCTCGATGCAGCGCAGCAGCCACGCCATATTTTCGCCCAGCGTGCGCATGATCTGCATACCCTCCGCGTCCTGCCGCACCTCGTCCGGGTTCGTCCCGTGAACCTGCGCCCAATACTGGGAGCTGACGAGCGGCATGTTATTGATCGTGAAGTACTTTATCAGCCGGTCGAGCGCGGCGGTGGAGCCTGCGCGGCGGCAGGACACTACCGCGGCGGCGGGCTTATACTGGAGCCGCTCGCCCGCAGAATAGAACAGCCTGTCCATAAACGCGCAGACCTGCGCGCTGGGGCCGCTGTAATGCACCGGCGAGCCGACGACGATGCCGTCAAACTCGTCAAGCCGCGCGGCGACGGCGTTGACCGCGTCGTCATACACGCATTTATCGAGCTTTGAACATGCGCCGCAGCCCGTGCAGCCGTGTATCGCGGGCTTGCCGAGATAATATATCTCGGCCGCGACGCCGTTTTTCTCAAGCGACTTTTTCACTTCGCTCAGCGCGGTATAGGTGCAGCCGAACTCGTTCGGGCTGCCGTTTATCAAAAGCACCTTGCTCATTTCTATAATCCGCCTTTCTGCGAAAAGGCACCGACGGGGTTATGAAACCCAAGTGCTT
>CAVCWF010000113.1:0-12283 GCA_963605945.1 Lachnospiraceae bacterium | reverse complement strand
AGTATTCTCTGCGGCCTTTTCATCGTCTGGCCACATTTCTGCTCCGTCAAAACTGCTTTGCACCTGACAGTGATGGATTTTCGAGTGATTTTTGTCTTTTGAGGCGCAGACGGGCTGCCGCCCCTCAAGACGAAAAGGACAAAAAGCGCCGAAAAGACGCACTGTCAAGCGTGTCTGCCCTTGTCAACTGATACTAATAATATCGAATTATACCACGCAATTTCCGCGCGAACAAGAAATATATGCCGTGCAGGATTTTTTCTCCAGAAAAAACAAAAAGGAACGGAGGAGAGCCGTTCCTTTTCGTTATATGGTTGAGGACAAAATGAAAAAGATGAAAAACTGTTACTTACAGTTATTAATATACCAGTAAGATGTTTCGTAATAAACCGTGTAAGTGTTACAGAAATGTTAAATCAGTCAAAGGCGATGTTCCAGACCGTGTCCCGCGGGACGCTTCTGTCGAGCGCGACGAAGCTGCCGCCGCTCTGGGCGGGGGAGCACAGCTCCGCTTTTGCCGCGCCGAGCTGCTGCGCGAGCGCCGCGGCGTTTTCTTCGCGCAGGTCGTCCGGGCAGATAAGCTCGCGTATCAGGCAGGCGTCCTCTTCAAGATATCCCGCCGCGACGCCGCCGTCCACGGCGAAGAGTCCGCCGCCGTAGGCTTCGCACAGCAGGCGCAGAAGCTGCGCACATGCGCCGTTTACGGTCAGGTGCGGCGTTCCGGCAAGGAGAGCTTCGCGCTGGACATTATATTCCGCGGCGCTGAGCGGGGCAAAGCCGCGCGCCTCCCCGGCGGGGATGATATCGCGGCGGCGGCAAAGCGTGAAGCGCGTGGAGATAAGCTTCTCATACCACGGATAGAGCGAGGCTTCGGCGGGGAGCGTACATATGATCTCCGCGCCGAGACCGCGCGCCGCGTCCGCCGCTGCACGGGTCAGCGCAGCGCCTGCGCCGAAGCCGCGGCAGCTTTCGTCAACGGCGACGGCGTAGATATACCCGCACTTCTCGCCGCCTGAAAGCGCCATGCCGCATATGGCGAAAGCCATGCCGACGGGCTTGCCGTCAAGCTCCGCCGTGACTCCCGCACCAAGCTCCGGCAGCAGCGCGAAGAAGCCGTGTATCAGCTCCTCGCCGTCCCCAAAGCAGCGCGCCCACAGCGCGGTCAGCGCCGCCTCGTCGGCGGGCGTGTACCCGCGTATGAGAAAATTCCCGTTCATTCGTCGATCCACCTCGCGGTGTATTTTTTCAGCAAATACTCCGGTTTATACGACAGCTTGGAGGTGCGCAGGGATTCAAGCCCCATATCGTCCTCGCGGTTCATGTATTTCAGATTCGGGTGCTTTGCCATCAGCATTCTTGTCAGCTCGCGGCACACCATCGGGTACGCGCCGTTTATATCGACGCGCGCTTTTTCGAAATGCACGTCAAAGGTGTCGCGGCTCGCAAATTCGCCCATTGTGAAGCCCATTATCTCGCCGTTTGCGTACAGGACTCCGCCCTCAAGGCCGAGCTGCTCAAAGGCGGCGAAGGCGCGGATTATCGCGTCGTGCTCGTAGGCGATGCTGGGGTCGAGCCGGGCGGCGTTATCCTCCGACCAGACGGACAGCATGTCCATGCAGGCGGGGATAAGCTCGCGCGTCATGGGCACGAAATGCCAGTCATACTCCGCCTCGAAGCGGTTGCAGTGGTTCTTCTTGCCGTGCAGCGCCTTGCCGGAATAAGTCGCAAGCTTTTCGGCAAGGTAGATATAGTCGGCGTTGTTCACGTCCTAGGTGTAGTCGAAGCGGCCGGGATATTCCGCCTCAAGCATCTCGCGGTGCCGCTCGGTTATGCCGCGCAGACAGAATGGGTAGCCGCGCCACGCGGCGAATTCGCGCAGCGCCTCTATCGCGGGGCGCAGCTCTCCGGAGCCGATCGGGAAAACGAAGGTCGGCTTGCCGTCGTAGCGGAGCTTTGTGAGCATCCGGTCGCCGCAGCGGGCGGTCAACTGCTTGAAATGCTTGTCCCAGATATAGATATTGCCGAAGTTGTAGTCGGCGCTGGGGCTGTTTTCGCTCATCACGATCTCGTCCACCCAAGACTTGTCGCAGAGCTTTATAGGAGTAAATCTGATCATGGGTACCTTTCTTTTCGTCAGTATATATTGCACGCCTCGCGGATCGCCTGCCGCAGGGAGACGAGGTCTTCAAAGGTCTCCGGCCTCTTCGACGGGTCGCGCAGCAGGGCGGAGGGGTGGTACATCGCCATGTACCTCCTGCCGTCATGCGCAAACCACTGGCCGTGCTCGCGCGTGATGCGGAAATCGGGCTTTATCATGGCCATCGCTGCAATGCGCCCAAGGCAGACGATGAGCCGGGGATTGACGAGCGCGATCTGCCGCTCAAGCCATTCGGCGCAGGCGTCCTGCTCCGCGGGCTGCGGATCACGGTTGCGCGGCGGGCGGCATTTGACGACGTTGGCAATATACACCTTTGAGCGGTCAAGGTCAATAAGCTCCAGCATCGTGTCGAGAAGCTTTCCCGCCGGGCCGACGAACGGCTCGCCCTGCAAATCTTCCTGCTCGCCGGGGCCTTCGCCGATAAACATGACCTCGGCGGCCTCGTTGCCGACGCCGAACACGAGATTCGTCCGCGTCTCGCACAGCTCGCAGCGCGAGCAATCAGCGCACTCCGATTTTAAAAGTTTCCAGCTGTCCATCTTTCTATTCCTCCGTGCCTCTGGCAAGCGTCAGCAGTAGCTCGCGGCGGTTGTTCGCCGGATATTCCATAACGTAATCAAGCAGGAAGCGCAGCATATCGCCCAGCTCTCTGCCCCGCAGACCCAGCTCAAGCAGATCGTCCCCGGTGACGGCGAGGTGCTTCATTGAGAAGCATTCGCCGCTCTTCAAAACTGCGCGCAGCTCCCGCGCGCTTCCGCCGCCGCTGAAGGCGTCGTAGCACTGTGCGGCGCAGCTCACGCTGTCCACACCGTAAGCGCACAGCGCGCGCTTCCACGCCGCCTTGTCGGCGGGCTTCGGCTGCTTCACGAGCGCGGCGGCGTTTGAGCAGCAGCGTATCGTCCGGCTGTCGAGCCGCAGCGCGGTGAGAAATTCTTCGGCGGAGTCGATGCAGCCGAACTTCTCCAGCGCACAGCACAGAGCCGCCCAGCGCGGCATCGCCTTGCGCTGCATCGAGCTCAGCCGGTGCAGCCGCCACGGTTCGGGCATACGCTTTTTCAGAAACGCGTCGAGCAGACCCAGCTCTATGAGCGTATATACCATCTCAGGCGCGCGGGTGAGCAGAATTTTCTCCACCTCGTCCCGCACGCGCTCCGGCGCGAGCGAGGCGGCGAGCGGAGCTTTTTTCTCTATCGCGGCGAGAGTTTTTTCTTCGATCGTGAAGCCGAGCCGCGCGGAAAAGCGCAGCGCGCGGAACATGCGCAGCGCGTCCTCCTCAAAGCGCAGCTCAGGGTAGCCGACGCAGCGTATGATACGGTTTTTTATATCGTCGACGCCGCCGAAGGGATCGGCGACCAGTCCGTCGGGCGGGAGGGCGATGGCGTTCATCGTGAAGTCGCGGCGGCTGAGATCGGTCGTAAGATCGCCGACGAAGCTCACCGCGGTAGGATGCCGGTGGTCGGCGTACGCCCCGTCACTGCGGAAGGTCGTGACCTCGACGGAGCGGGAGTTCACGCAGACGGTCACGGTGCCGTGCTTCAGCCCCGTCGGGCGGGAGTTCGGGAAAATCTCCAGCGTCTGCTCCGGCAGGGCGCTGGTGCAGATGTCCCAGTCCTGCGGGTGCACGCCGAGGATCATATCGCGCACACAGCCGCCTACGAGATACGCCGCATGGCCGCGCGACTGGAGCGTTATAAGAATATGCTTTACATATTTGGGAGGGCTTACATTCGCCATATACACACTCCTCGTATGATTTTTGCTGAGATATAAGGCCATACAACACAATATATGCTTGCAATGAGCCGGAATGGGTATTATAATACCAGCGTCAGTTTTTGAGCCGGAGTATGCTTCCGCTGTTATTTTATCATTTCACGGCGTCAACATCAAGAGCATTCCGCGCATCGGGAAGCCGCACTGCGGCATTTTGACGATCGTATTTATCCGGCGCTTATTTAACCAGATTTGGAGCGATTTTTATGATAGAGTTTGATAATTACTTATCCCCCGGCAGAAAGGGGCATCTTGTCGGCATAGGCGGCGTCTCGATGTCGTCTCTGGCCGAGGTGCTCAAGGGCATGGGCATCAGCGTTGTGGGTTCGGATATGAACGAGAACCCGAACGTCATGTCCCTGCGCGCCCACGGCATCCATGTCCACGTCGGGCATGACGCTGCGAACATCACCGACGACATCGAGTTCGTCGTGCGCACGGCCGCCGTGCATGATGACAATCCGGAGATAATCCGCGCGCATGAGCTGGGCATCCCCGTGTTCGAGCGGACGCAGGCTTGGGGCGCGATATCCAAGGGATACAGCAACGCCCTGTGCATCTCCGGCACCCACGGCAAGACCACGACGACCTCCATGTGCACCCATATCCTCATGGCTGCCGACCGTGACCCGACCGTTATGATAGGCGGTACGCTGCCGCTTCTGAACGCGGGGCACCGCGTAGGCCGCGGCAACACGATAATCATGGAAGCCTGCGAGTATTATAACTCCTTCCTGTCCTTCCACCCGACCGTCGCCGTCATACTCAACATTGAGGCCGACCATCTGGACTTCTTCAAGGATCTGGCCGACGTGCAGCACTCCTTCCGCGAGTTTGCACTGCGCACCCCGGAGGACGGATGCGTCGTCGCCAACGCCGAGGACGCGAACACCATGGAGGCACTGCGGGATGTTCCACGTCGGGTCATCACATTCGGCCTGACGGATAAGGCCGACGTTTATGCGAAAAACATTCAATTTGTCGGCGCAAATTCGAGCTTTGACATTATGTATAAGGGCAGAAAGTTCACGGACGTCATCCTGCATGTTCCGGGGATGCACAATGTGAAAAATGCCCTCGCCGCGACTGCCGCGTCCATCTGCCTCGGCATCCGGCCTACCGCTGTCAAGTACGGCCTTGCCGGCTTCAACGGCGCGGGACGCCGCTTCGAGTTCAAGGGCAAGTACAACGGCGCGGACGTGTACGACGACTATGCCCACCATCCGGGCGAGCTGAAGGCGCTGCTGGACACCGTGGAAACGCTCAACTACAAGCGCTCCATCGTCGTTTTCCAGCCCCATACCTACTCCCGTACTGCGGCGCTGTTTGACGATTTCGTTACGCAGCTCAAGCGCCCCGACGTGCTCTTCCTCGCGGAGATATACGCCGCGCGCGAAAAGAACACTATCGGCATTTCCTCCGCGGATCTCGCCGCGAAGATAGACGGCGCGCGCTTCTTCCCGACATTTGACGGGCTTGAGGCCGCCCTGCGCGAGACGCTTGAGCCGGGCGACATCGTGCTTACCGTCGGCGCGGGCAACGTGTATAAGATAGGCGAGGACATACTCGCTGACAACGAAGAGTAATCAAAAAGGTCATCCGCAAGGGTGACCTTTTGCGTAAACCGGTTTTGAAACATTAAAAAATTTACATAAATCCGGAGGTACAAGTATGACTGACTACACAAAAATGTATGCGGAAAAGCTGACCACCGCCGAAGAGCTGGCGGCGCGCGTTGAGAGCGGCTGGAGCATCGGCATGGACACCTCCGTGTCCGCGGCGCCGGCGATAGTCTCCGCGATAGCCCGCCGCGCGGCCGACGGCGCGCTGGACGGGCTGACCGTGCAGACGATACTCGATGCTTACCCCTTCGAGTTCTACGCAGACGAATCCCTGCGCGGGAAGATGACAGGCCTGTCATGGTTTTCAAGCGGCGGGGCGCGCCGCGCGATAAACGGCGGCTGGGCGGACATTCTGCCGGCCTACTACCGCGACATTCCCAAGCTTATCCGCGAGAACTACGAGTATGACGTCGTGCTGCTCTCCGTCTCGCCCATGGACAAGCACGGCTATTTCAGCCTTGCCACCGCGAATTCCTATACCGAGGCGCTGCTCGACCGCACGAAGCGTGTTTTCCTTGAGGTCAACAGCTTCCAGCCCCGCGCCATCTGCGGCGGACAGGTGCACATCAGCCGCGTTGACGGGCTTATTGAGCACAACGCGCCGCTGCCCGTCATGGCTCCGACCAAGATCGACCCTGTCAGCGAAACGATAGGCAATCTCATCGCCGAGCAGATACCCGACGGCGCCTGCATCCAGCTCGGCATCGGCGCGATACCCGACGCGACGGGCATGGCGCTCAAATCCAAGCACGACCTCGGCATCCACACCGAGCTTTTCACCGACTCCATGGTAGAGCTTATCGAGTGCGGCGCGGTCAACAACAGCCGCAAGCAGATACACCGCGGCCAGACCGTCACGACCTTCGCCTACGGCTCGCAGCGGATATACGACTATATCGACGATAACCCCGCCATCGCCATCCTGCCCGTCGACTATGTCAACGACCCGGCGGTCATCTGTCAGAACAACAATATGATATCCATAAACTCCGCCATCGAGGTCGACCTCTTCGGTCAGGTCTGCGCGGAGAGCATCGGCACCAAGCACATGTCCGGCTCCGGCGGCCAGATCGACTTTGTCCGCGGCGCATGCCAGTCGAAGGGCGGCAAGAGCTTCATCGCCTTTGCCTCCACCACCAAGGGCACGATAAGCAAGATCTGCGCGAGCCTCACGCCCGGCGCGGTCTGCACCACGAGCAAAAACGACGTGGACTACGTCGTCACCGAGTACGGCATTGCGCATCTGCGCGGGCAGAGTCTCTCGTCCCGCGCGCGCCAGCTCATCTCGATAGCGCACCCCGATTTCCGCGACGAGCTGCTGTTCGAGGCGAAGAAGCGCGGGATCATGGTCTGAGCCGGGGCGGAAAAAATTTTTTGAAAAAATTAAAATTCCCTCTTGACTTTAGCGCCTAAAAGGAGTAAAGTGTGCCCATCAACAACGGAGGCAGAGAAAATGAAGGCTAATTGCTTCGCATTTGCATACGGCTATTTCTATTACTTTTTTATGCAGAAAAGTAATAGCGCTTTGTGCTGCGATGATTTGCCCGATGTTTGATATTTAAACTGCTTTTAGGGTGCCGCACAAACGCTTGTTTGTGCGGCACTTTTAATTTTTCCGTTGCGAGCAAAGACAAGGAGATATGAAAAATGAAAAACCTGAAAAAACTCACCGCTGTACTGTGTACCCTCGTGATGCTGCTTGCGCTGTGCGCCTGCGGCAATACCGCCGCCCCGGCTGCGGATCCGACCGAAGCTCCTGCCGTCGAAGAGAGCGCCGCTCCGTCTGATGACGTCGCCGCAGACCAGACCTTTGTCGTCGGCATCTGCCAGCTCGTCCAGCATGACGCGCTTGACGCCGCGACCGAAGGCTTCAAGCAGGCTCTGACCGACAAGCTCGGCGACAAAGTCACCTTCCAAGAGGGCAACGCCTCCGGTGATGCCGCTACCTGCTCCGTCATCGTCAACCAGTTCGTCTCCGACGACGTTGACCTCATCATGGCAAACGCAACTCCCGCGCTGCTCGCGGCAGTCGCTGCTACCAATGAGATCCCTATCCTCGGCACCTCCGTCACCGACTACGGCTCCGCGCTTGAGATAAGCGACTGGACCGGCGCTACCGGCTTCAACGTGTCCGGCACCTCCGACCTCGCGCCGCTTGACGGTCAGGCCGCAGTGCTCAAGGAACTCTGCCCCGACGCAAAGGTCGTAGGCATCCTCTACTGCTCCGGCGAGCCCAACTCCAAGTTCCAAGCCGACACCATCACCCCGATGTTCGAGGAACTCGGCCTTGAGGTCAAGGAATTCACCTTCGCAGACTCCAACGATGTTGCAAACGTCACCGCTACCGCCTGCTCCGAGTGCGATGTGCTCTACATCCCGACTGACAACACCGCCGCCTCCTGCACCGAGGCCATCAACAACGTAGCGCTGCCCGCCGGCGTCCCCATCATTGCCGGTGAGGAAGGCATCTGCCGCGGCTGCGGTATCGCCAGCCTGAGCATCTCCTACTTCGACCTTGGCTACGCAACCGGCGAGATGGCATACGAGGTTCTCGTTGAGGGTGCAGACCCCGCCACCATGCAGATCCGCTTCGCTCCCCAGTTCACCAAGATCTACAACCCCACCAACTGCGAAGCTCTCAACATAACTGTCCCTGAGGACTACGTCGCTCTCGGCTGATAACTGAAAAAAACACCTGTCAGAGACTCAAAAAGTCTCTGACAGGATTGTCGGCGTTTATAAAAAATAGTTTTAAGGAGATTTTATCGTGAGTATTACGGCATATTTCGCTTCACTCAGCCTGCTGAAGCTCGTAAAGAATCTGCCCGGCGGAGTTGCGCAGGGGCTTATATGGGGGCTTATGGCTCTCGGAGTTTACATCACTTTCCGTCTGCTCGACGTTGCAGACCTGACTGTTGACGGCTCCTTTACCACCGGCGGCGCTGTGACCGTGATGCTGATACTCGCGGGCGTTCCCGCGTGGGCGGCGCTTCTGGTCGCCGTCATTGCCGGTATGCTCGCGGGGCTTTGCACCGGACTTCTCCACACGAAGCTCGGCATCCCGGCGATACTGGCCGGCATACTCACGCAGTTTTCACTCTATTCCATAAACCTGCGCATCATGGGCATGGCGGCGAACAAGGCGGTCAGCGTGGATAAGTTCTCGCTTGTCCTCTCTTCCCGCAGCATTTCCTCCGCTATCCTGACCGGCGCGCTCATCGCGCTGGCGCTCGTCGCCCTGTTCTACTGGTACTTCGGCACCGAGCAGGGCTCCGCGCTCCGTGCAACTGGCAGCAACCCCAACATGAGCGCGGCGCAGGGCATCAATGTCAATCGCATGAAGGTTCTCGGCCTGTCGCTCTCCAACGGCATCGTCGCCCTTTCCGGCGGCCTGATGGCTCAGTATCAGGGCTTCGCGGATGTCAACATGGGGCGCGGCGCGATAGTTATCGGCCTTGCCGCCGTCATAATCGGCGAGGTTATTGCCCGCGCGATACTCGGCAAGCATCTGAATTTCTTCGGTACGCTGACCTTTACGGTCATCGGCGGCGTGATATACTACGCGGTCGTCGTTGTCGTCCTCTGGCTGCGGCTGAATTCCAACGACCTGAAGCTGTTCACGGCGATAATCGTCGCGGTATTCCTCGCGGTGCCATACCTCCGCGCAAAGCGGCTGAATTCCTTCGGGAGACTGAAAAGAAAGGCGGCGGAACACGATGCTTGATCTTATAAACGTACGTAAAACCTTCAATAAAGGCACGATAAATCAGCGCGTGGCGCTCGACGGCATTAACCTCCATCTTGACGACGGCGATTTCGTCACGGTCATCGGCGGCAACGGAGCCGGTAAATCCACCATGCTCAACGCCGTGGCCGGCGTTTGGCCGGTGGACGACGGGCGTATCATCCTCGACGGCGAGGACATCACCGCGCTGCCCGACTATAAGCGCGCGAAGTATATCGGCCGCGTATTCCAAGACCCCATGATGGGCACAGCGCCGAACATGCAGCTTGAAGAAAATCTCGCCCTCGCAATGCGCCGCGGCCAGCGCCGCGGGCTGGGCTGGGGCGTGACCAGAGCGGAGCGCGAGGAGTACCGTGAGAAGCTGCGCGGCCTCGGCCTCGGCCTTGAGGATCGCATGACGGCCAAAGTCGGCCTGCTCTCCGGCGGCCAGCGTCAGGCGCTGACGCTGCTCATGGCGTCTCTGCGCCGCCCGAAGCTGCTGCTGCTCGACGAGCACACAGCGGCGCTCGACCCCGCGACTGCGGCGAAGGTGCTGGAGCTGTCGGATAAGATCGTCGCCGAGAACGGCCTGACCGCGATGATGATAACCCACAACATGAAGGACGCGATAAAGCACGGCAACCGCCTCATTATGATGAATGAGGGGCGGATAATCCTCGATATCAGCGGCGAGGAGAAGCAGAAGCTTACAAAACGCGACCTCATGGATAAGTTCGCGGAAGTCGCGGGAACGCAGGTCGAATCTGATCAGGTTCTGCTGACCAGATAAACGAAGATATTTAAAAACCCTCCGTATGTATTGAAATCATACGGAGGGTTTTTATATTCATATAGGAAGTATATGCTAGCCCATGCTAGCCCCGGAAGCGGCGGGGGAGTCAAACGGGATGCCGTTTACTGAAGAATTCAGGCTCGAAGCCTCCTATTTGGAACTCTTTCATCATTTCCTTGAACTCCTGCGGCTCAAAGTTGCTGTCCATACAAAAGACTTCGTAATCAACACCGAGATAGGATAAGAACAGCCCTGTTTCCTTGTACCCGTTTTTGAGATAGAATTGCCGACGTTTAATCCGTTGCTCGTTATTAGGTGCTGTTTCGTCCTGCATTTCAAAATCCACTACCTGCTTTTTGCCGGGATACAGTGCCCGCAGTGTTTCAATGGCGCGGCTTCCATAGCCTTTTGCACGGCAAGACGGTTCTATTGCCAAGAAGAAAAGATAGGCGAGTTCTTTGTATATCTGCACTACCATAAAGCCTATAAATTTATCGCCGTCAGTCAACGCCAAGAAGTCAAAGCTGCTTGCTGTGGACATTTCCACCAGCTTATCAGGCGCGAGGTATTCCTCAGGCGGAAAAGCTTCCTTTGCCAATGAATTGATTTGCTGCCAAAAGCGGCTTCCTTTTGTAATTTTCTCTGTATTCAGTTTCATGCCGTCCTCCAAATTCAAATATTTGCTGTGATTTGTAAGGCGGCGCTACCATTCTTCACTCCGTCCCAAAAACATGATTGCACCTACGAATTTAGATTTATTCAATTCACGGTTTTTCAGAGCATATACAAATAGGACATAGCTGAACGCTATGCCCTATTTACTGTTATTTATGCCGCTCAGGCTGCGCGGTGGAACACCACGTCGCCGTCGGAGAGACCGTCGCCGCTCATGGTGATGGTGTCGGCTTCGCCGTCGTATATGACGGTCTCGGTCTCGGAAGCGATGGTAAGCTTGACCTCGCCGTCCTCAACGGTGTATGTACCGCTGGAGCTTACAGCGTCGATGATGGCGATGAACTGATCCTTGGAGAAGTATGTGGCGAGGAAGTCTTCGATGCTGACGTTGTTGTTCATCTCGAAAAGGGCTTCCAGACTGTCTACCTCGCAGTAAGCCAGCAGCTCGTCAAGAGTCATGCCGTTGTCTGCCGCAAGCTCGGTGTAGGTGTCCTCAACCCACTTGGTGAATCCGACCTGAAACGCGGCGAGAACCTTGTCGACAGTGGCGTCGAGGGACTGGCCGTCAACCTTCAGATAGAAGTTGCCATTGTCGGTCACTTCGATGGTGATGATCATGGTCACGGTGCCGAGATCGACGTCGGCCATTATCGCGTCGGCGGAGTCGGGATTGAGCGCGGAGTTGAAGGCGGTCACGAATATGTCGGTAACGTCGATGTCATCGGAGACCCAGTTGCCGATAAGCTTCGAGGTGATGATCTTGTCGGTAGCCTGCGAGATGAAATCGGCGCTGTCCTGATAATCGCCGAGAGCGGTGAACAGCTCTATCGCTTTCTCGTATTCTCTGCTGTTGAACGCCGCCTTGGCGATCTGATAGTCGCATTCCTTAGCCTGATCGGCGCTGTCCTCATAGTCGCCGAGCGCCTTGAACATTTCGGACGCGGCGGCGTAATCGCCGTCGGCCATCAGCTGCGCGGCCTTCTTGTAGTCCGAAGAATCACAGCCGGTAATGGAGAACATTACAGCTATCATAAGGACTGCCGCAAGTATCTTTTTGATATTTTTCATATCGTTTCCTTTCTTTTTGTTTTGTCGTGCGGTGGTTAGGCTGATTGTAGCAGAGGGCGCGGGGGTTGTCAATCACTCCGCGTCCAATATCTCGCAGTTGTCAAGCGCGTATTCAAGAAAAGTGGCTATAAGCTGATTGCGGCTGTGGCCGCTGCGGGCGGAAACGTCGTCCAGACGATCCACCAGCTCCTCGCGCAGTCTGACGGAGAAGGTGCGGTATCCGTCCTCACCCTTAATGGGCTTGGGCTTTATAATAAGCTTGTTGTTGTCCATGTTTTCAACTCCTATGTGGAATATTATATCTGAGTCTGCGGTATTTCGCAATAGTGGAAAAGATTGCGGGACGGCACGGAGGCCGTCCCCTACGGGCGTATTTATCGTGCACACTTTCTTTTCCCTTCTGCCTGTATCGCTCCTCTGGCGACCCCTTTCCCCAGTGTGCGCACTGGGGACTGTCTCGCTGCGGCTCG
>CAVCWF010000112.1:0-10495 GCA_963605945.1 Lachnospiraceae bacterium | reverse complement strand
GAATACATCGGGGGAACCTGCATGATATCGCCGATAAACGGCTTTATCGCGTCGTTCAGCACAGCCCTTGTGACGCTGGCTTCACAGCTTCGCAGGACGTTGCCGGTAGTGTCCTGCGTGTCGGTGCTTACGCCGAGGCGAAGCCCGGCGATATACCGCTTGCTCTGTGCCTCGGCAAATTCCACCGCGCGCGTCGCTCTGCCGACAAACATGACGAGAAGCCCGGTCGCCATCGGGTCGAGCGTCCCGGAATGGCCGATGCGGCGCTCGTGCAGCATACCTTTCAGCTTTGCCGCAACGTCGTGACTCGTCCAGCCCTCAGGCTTGTCTATGAGAAGGATGCCGTTCATTTCCAGACCTCGTCGATCACGGCAAGGAGCATGTCGCGCGCCTTTTCGGGCGGGCAGTCGATCGTGCAGCCGGCCGCCATCGCGTGACCTCCGCCGCCGAACACGGCGCAGATATCGCTGCTGCTGACGTCGCGTCCCGTGCGGACGGAGACCTTGCTGCTGCCGTTATCGCGCTCGCGGATCGTTATATTCACGGACGTGCCCTCTGCGCGCCCGGCGAGTCCCGCCAGATCGTCGCAGTCCTCTTCCCCCGCGCCGGCCTGACGAAGCATTTCTTTCGTGATTATGGCGACAGCTATCTTCCCGTCGCGGTAAAAGCCCATATTGGAATAAATCATTCCCTCAAGCTTCAGCCGTGCGCGCGACACCTCGCGGAAGAACTTCACATTCACCATGCCGTTATCCGCGCCGTATTCCAGCAGCTCCGCCGCCGCTCTGAATGTGGCGGCGTTTGTGTTGAGGTACTGGAAGCAGCCGGTGTCAGTCGTCACGGCGATGTACAGCAGGTCTGCCTCCTCCTGAGTGAGGCCGCCGCACATCTCCTTTATGACAGCGAGCACAATCTCGCCGCAGGCCGCCTTATCCGGGCAGACGAGCTCTTTTTTAGCATAGTGCGAATTGGTCGGGTGATGGTCTATGCAGAGGTCAATTGCGCCGTCAAAGCCGTCGGCGAACATTTTCTCCGTCGCAACGTCCACCGACACGATGTACTTCGGCTTGAAGCTCTTCGGGGCAAAGTATTTCTCAACGTGCGGCATGTACTTTGCCGTGACTGCGGGATTCCTGAAAAGATTTGCCCGTTTTCCGGCGCGGCGCAGGGCGCTGCAAAGCGCGGCGGCGCTGCAAAGAGTGTCCCCGTCGGGGTTCGTATGAGTGATTATAAGAATGTTATTCTTGCTCAGAAGCAGCTGAGAACATTCCTGTGCGGTCATTCGTCCTCATCCTCGTCTTTCTTTATATCGAGACTGTTTATGACCTCGCTGATATGCGCGCCGTACTCGATGCTGTGGTCTACCTCGAACACAAGCTCCGGGGTGTAGCGCAGGTTCATCGAGGTTCCAAGCTCATGGCGCAGCCAGCCTGAAGCCGATTTCAGCCCCTTTTTGAACTCTTTTTCGTCCTTCATGCCCATCACGGACAACCATATCTTTGAATAGCGCAGATCGCCCGTAGTCTCAACGCGGGTGACGCTTATCATCCCCTGCTGAACTCTCGGATCCTTTATCTCGCGCAGCAGCTTTGACATGACAAACTGTATGTCGTCATTGGTTCTTGCAAGCTTATTAGATGCCATAAAATCCTCCATGTGATTTTTCGGAAAACTCATTGCAGATACAGGGCGCTTGAAAATCAAAGCACCCTGTCTGCATATATTATCTGTTTATCTGCTCCATTACGAAGCATTCAATAACGTCGCCGATCTTGATGTCGTTGAACTTCTCGACCTGCATACCGCACTCATAGCCGGAAGCGACTTCCTTCACATCGTCCTTGAAACGGCGCAGGGACGCCAGCTCGCCCTCATGGATAACGATATTGTCGCGCAGGACGCGAACCTCGCAGCCGCGCTGAATTTTGCCGTCGGTGCAGTAGCAGCCGCAGACGGTGCCGACCTTGGAGACCTTGTAGGTCTCTCTGACCTCGGCGTGGCCGATGATGACTTCCTTGAACTGCGGAGCAAGCATACCCTTCATGGCGGCTTCAATCTCGTTGATGCAGTCGTAAATGACGCGGTACATGCGCATATCGACTTTGGAACGGGCTGCACTGTCACGCGCAGCGTTGTCCGGACGGACGTTGAAGCCGACGATGATAGCGCCGGAGGTTGCGGCGAGCATGACGTCGCTCTCGTTTATCGCGCCGACGGCGCTGTGGATGACCTTCACTCGAACCTCGTCGTTGGAGATTTTCTCAAGCGAGGACTTGACGGCCTCAGCGGAGCCCTGAACGTCCGCCTTTACGATGATGTTAAGGGTCTTCATCTCGCCGGACTTGATCTGGCTGAAGATATCCTCAAGGCTGACCTTCTTCGTGCCGCCCATGGAGTTATTCATCTGCTGGACGCGGCGCTCCTCGGCAAGCTCTCTCGCCATGCGCTCGTCGGCAACGGCGTTGAACACGTCGCCCGCGCTCGGAACCTCGGACAGACCGGATATCTCGACAGGCGTGGAGGGACCTGCTTCGGTCACGCGCTGTCCCTTATCGTTTATCATGGTGCGGACGCGGCCAACAGCGGTACCGGCAATGATGATATCGCCCGCCTTGAGCGTACCGTTCTGCACGAGAACGGTCATTATCGGGCCGCGACCCTTATCGAGGCGCGCTTCGATGACGGTACCCTTTGCGGCGCGGTTCGGGTTGGCCTTCAGCTCCTGAACCTCGGCGAGAACGACGAGGTTTTCAAGCAGATTGTCGATGCCCATACCGGTCTTCGCGGATATGGGGCACACAATCGTATCGCCGCCCCATTCTTCGGGCACGAGATCGTACTCGGTAAGCTGCTGCTTGATACGGTCGGGATTCGCGCCGACGGTGTCCATCTTGTTTATTGCGACAACGACGGGGATGTTCGCGGCTTTCGCATGGTTGATGCTCTCTATGGTCTGCGGCATGATGCCGTCGTCCGCCGCGACAACGAGGATTGCAATATCTGTGACCATTGCGCCGCGGGCGCGCATTGAGGTGAACGCCTCATGTCCCGGAGTGTCAAGGAAGGTGATGGGGCTGCCGTTTATCTCAACGGTATACGCGCCGATGTGCTGCGTGATGCCGCCGGCCTCACCGGAAACGACATTCGCGTGGCGGATATAGTCAAGCAGAGAGGTTTTGCCGTGGTCAACGTGACCCATGACAACGACGACCGGCGCTCTGGGCACAAGATCCTCCGGCTTATCCTCGTGGTCGTCGATCAGACGCTCCTCAACGGTGACGATGACTTCCTTCTCGACCTTGCAGCCAAGCTCCATGGCGACGAGCGCCGCGGTGTCATAGTCGATAACGTCGGAAACGGAAGCGAACACGCCGAGCTTAAAGAGCTGCTTTATGACCTCGGATGCGGTCTTCTTCATGCGGGAGGCCAGCTCGCCGACGGAAATCTCGTCGGGAATCTCAACCTTCAGCTGCTGCTTCTTAGCTATCTCAAGCTGAAGCTTCTGCATACGGTTGCGCTCTTCCTGACGGCGCTTGGACGAAGCGGACTGCTGGTTCTGGCGCTGCTTGGACTTGCTGACGATCTTTTCCTTGGTGCCGAGGCGCATATTGCCGGAACCGGTCTTGCTGCCGGCCATGTCCTCAAACTTTTCGTTATATTTCTCGATATTCACAGCCGCACTGCCGCGGGTGTCGATAACACGCTTCTCCGCGACCTGACGCGGAGTGTGCGGTTTGTTGGGCTTATCGGCCTTGGGCTGCTGAGGTGCCGCCTGCTGCGGCTGCGCAGGTGCAGCGCTCTGCTGAACGGGCTTCTTCTCAGCTGCGGGCGCAGTTTTTTCGGGCGCCGCTTCCTTCTTTGCGGGAGCGGCAGGCTTCTCCGGCACCTTGAAGATATCCTCAAGGGACGCTGCCTGATTATGCTGGGTCATATACTCGAAGATAACGTCAAGCTCATGATTCTCCAACACCTGCATATGGTTCTTGGGCGGCGCAACATAATCAGTCAGAATCTGACCGATCACCTTGGACGTCACATTAAAATCCTTTGCAACTTCATGCACTCTATACTTAATCATGCTCATACGTTATTCCTCCTCTTTCCGATCCTCTTGTTCTTCTCATGCGCTGCGGCCTCTTTCTTGCGCCGATCGGCTCTCTCAAACCGCCGCTGGATCTCAGCCGCGCTCTCGTCATAGCCGTCCGGTACAGCCGCCGCAAGAGATTTCATAAAGGCGTTTGCAAACCCGATATCCGTTATCGCCGCCATCGCGCAGCCGGACACGCCGACATGCGCGGCGATCTCATCCTTGGTAAACGGCAGCGTGACCGTGACGATGTCGCGCCCATGCGTGAAGCCCCTTGCGCGGCTCCGGGCATTGTCCGACGCGTCCGCCGCGAGAAGCAGCAGCTTTGCTTTGCCTGCTCTCACCGCGCCGCCGGTATTCGTCTCGCCCACGGCGATTGCGTTCGCCTTTCGCATGAGGCCTAGAAGATTGAGCGTTTTTTCTCTCATTTTTCGGCCTCCATCTCTTCATTCAGTTTTTCGTACACCGCTTCAGGTATCTGTGTTGAAAACGCGCGCTCAAGCGCTTTGGCCTTTATCGCCTGCTTCAGGCACGCCGGAGACGGGCAGATATACGCCCCGCGCCCCGGTGCCTTACCCTTGAAGTCCAGCGTTATCTCGCCCTCAGGCGAGCGGACAACGCGGATAAGCTCCCGCTTCGGTTTCATCTCGCGGCAGCCAAGACACTGCCGCATTGGTATTTTCTTCTGCATCCTGACGCCGCCTTTCTTTTAAGATTAAGCCTCGGATTCGGGCTTGATGTCTATCTTATAGCCGGTGAGCTTCGCAGCGAGACGGGCGTTCTGACCTTCCTTGCCGATGGCGAGGGAAAGCTGATTGTCCGGCACTATGACGCGGCAGCTCTTGCCGTCGTCCAGCATGGTTACGCTGACGACCTCGGACGGGGACAGCGCCGCGGCGATGTACTCCTCCGGATTCTCACTGTACTTGACTATGTCTATCTTCTCGCCGCCAAGCTCGTTGACGATGCTGGCAACACGACCGCCCTTCGGGCCGACGCAGGAGCCGATGGGGTCGACGTTCGGGTCAGCGGACCAGACGGCCATCTTCGTGCGGCTGCCGGCTTCGCGGGCGATGGACTTTATCTCAACGGTGCCGTCATAAATTTCGGGCACCTCAAGCTCGAACAGGCGCTTTACAAGGCCGGGGTGGGTGCGGCTGATGAGCACCTGCGGGCCTCTGGTGGAATTTCTGACCTCGACGACATAGACCTTGATGCGGTCGCCCTCTTTGAGTTCTTCGGTCTTGATACGCTCGTTCGCGGCGAGCATGGCTTCCGTAAACTCGCTGTTGGAGGCGATGCGGATGGAGACGCTTCCGTTGCGCGGCTCGATATGGGAGACGACGCCGGTCAGAATTTCATGCTCTTTAGAGGTAAACTCTTCAAAGACGAGGCCGCGTTCGGCTTCGCGTATGCCCTGAATGATGACCTGCTTTGCAGCCTGAGCCGCGATGCGGCCGAACTTCTTGGTCTCCACCGGCACGCCGACGACGTCGCCGATCTTCGCGCGCTTGCTGATCTTCTTTGCCGCCTCCAGATTTATCTCAAGGTTGGCATCCTCAACTTCCTCGACAACGGTCTTTTTCACGACCATATCTATGCGCTTCTTGTCCTCGTCCAGAATAACCTCGACATTGTCCGCACAGTCGGGATTGTCGCGGCGGAAAGCCGCGAGCATCGCCTGATTAATTTTGTCGTACATGTAGCTTCTGGGAATGCCCTTTTCCTTCTCGATATCTTCTATGGCTTCAAAAAATTCTGCGTTCATTTCTATAACCCCTTTTATATCGTTGCGTGCAGTCTTACCTGCGCCACCTGTGATTTATCAAACTCAAGAGTTTCCTTGCCGGACGTGATCGTCACCCTGCCGTTATCGTAGGCCGCAAGCTCGCCGACAAAGGCCTTGCGCCCGTCCTTCGGCTGATACAGCTTTACCTCGACCTGACTCCCCATGAACTGCTCAAAGTCGGACGGCCTTTTCAGCTCCCGCTCCGCGCCCGCGGAACCGACCTCGAAAACATAGCTGTCCAGTATGGGATCAGCCTCGTCCAGCAGCGGGTCGAGCGCACGGCTTATGCGCTCGCAGTCGTCTATCGACACGCCGCCCTCTTTATCAATGTACACCCTAAGATACCAGCTCCCCGCCTCGCGGACATATTCGACGTCCCACAGCGAGCAGCCCTCGTTTTCCACAACTGGCTTTGCAAGGGCAAAAACCCTGTCAGTGATTTTGCTCATAAGTCACTCACTTCCACATTTTAGTATGGCCATGCCGTTCGCAAAAAAGAGTGAGCCGAAGCTCACTCTGACATTACCATAATCCTTACTATGCAATAATACCACTGTATCTTGTATATTGCAAGAACTTTTTTCCCGCCGCGCAATATATTTTGCACACCGGCGCTTACAGCGTGTAATTGGGATTATAATGCGCGTAGAATTCCTCGAAGCAGATGCCGTTTTCCATTATGAACTGAGCCGCTTCCTTGCCGACGTAGCGGTAATGCCAAGGCTCGTCCCACCCGGTAAGCAGCACCTTGCGCGTCGGGTAGCGCTTTATGAAGCCGTACTCCGCGCAGTGCTCATCAAGCCAGTCATAGAAATCATGGTTCATGTTTTCATAGACAAGCTTCTGATAGTGCCGGTCATAGATATCGACCGCGAGGCCGAGCTGGTGTTCGCTGCTGCCGGGGAACATGGTGATCTTCTTCGCTTCCTCGACGGCCAGCTGATACTCCGGCTTGTTATAGTCCGTGGAGATGCCCATTTCCATCGCTATCTGCGTGGTCTTGCCGTTAAAGAGCTGGTTCTGATAGGTGTACGTCCTGTACGCCGCGCCGATAACGACGTTGAACCCCGCATCCTTGAGCGCCTGTATCATGTCGTTCAGGTCGCCGACCGCGCGCGCGTCAAAGCTCATGCGGTAGCCGTCTATCTCCGTCAGCTCCTCAGGCTCGAAGGCCGAGGACAGGAGGTTGTCGCTGTTGACGAGCTTATAGCGCCAGTCGTCAAGGAACTCGTCCTGATCTATCTGCGGCCAGATATCCGCCGTAGGCTCAGGGGTATTGACCGAGGCGGGGTCAAGAAACGAGACACTGTCGCTCTTTATGTATGCGCCGTCAACGCCGCCGAATATAACGTCCGTCATATTCTCGGTGCGGGAATCTATAATGGTGTAAAGCACAAGGCACAATATTGCCATGGATATGAGCCATAGGACTTTCTTTCCTTTCACTGCCCTGCACCTGCCTTTCACAAATAATATATAGATTATTATATCACCATTTGCTCTTCAATTCAAGCCCCGCGGCCGCACTCCTCCCCCACCGCGGATTTTGTGTGCGTTCTGCGCCGCGCCGGGCGGTAATAGCGCGGTGATATTCTGAATATATATTTCCGTGCTGAAAAAATATGGAGGTGGAATTATGGCGAAAACACCGCTTTTTCGGGGTTCCTGCACCGCAATAATCACGCCGTTTACAAAAACCGGTGTCGACTATGAGCGGCTTGAACGGAACATAGAGTTTCAATACGAAAACGGCACCGCCGCGATAGTCGCCTGCGGTACGACCGGCGAAAACGCGACGCTCACGGACGGTGAGCACAGCGAGGTCGTCCGCAGAGTGATACACGCAGCAAAGGGGCGCATGAAGGTCATCGCCGGTGTCGGCGGGAACAACACGGAGCGCGTTCTGCGGCGGGCTGAGGACGCGAAGTTCATGGGTGCGGACGGCATACTTATGATCTGCCCATACTACAACAAGACAACGCAAAAGGGACTTATCGAGCATTTCACGTACGTTGCCGACCGCGTCGACCTGCCGATGATACTGTATAACGTCCCCAGCCGTACCGGCATGAGCATCGCCCCGGAGACATATAAAACCTTGTCTGAGCACCAGAACATAAACGGCGTGAAGGAGGCATCCGGCGATATCGCGCTTGTCGGCACGATACGCAGCCTGTGCGGCGACGCGCTGAACATCTGGAGCGGCAACGACAGCGACACCGTGCCAATGATGGCGCTCGGCGCGCACGGCGTCATATCCGTCGCGAGCAATATCGTCCCCGCCGCCGTCACGAAGCTGTGCGCCCTGTGCCTTGACGGAAACTATCCTGAGGCGACGGCGCTGTACGCAAAGTACGCGGCCTTCTTCTCCGCCTTGTTTATCGAGACGAATCCCATCCCTGTCAAGACCGCGATGCGGCTAGCAGGCATGGACAGCGGGATAATGCGCCTGCCGCTGACGGAGATGTACGAAAGCAATCTTGAAAATCTGAAAGCCGAGATGCACGACATCGGCATCGAGACTTGATCTGATATGCTCAAAGGGCGTTGATATGCAGATATCAGCGCCCTTTTCCTCATATTTAATTTCAGCTTTCATCGTATATGGAGGCCATGCTTCGTATCCGGCGTTTTATCTCCTCACGGACATGGACAGGCTCCAAGCACTCGCATTTATCGCCAAAGCTGAGAAGCATATCGTAGTAGTAATCCCGTTCAATGAACGGATAGTTTACAAGATAGTATTCCTCACCATCAGGGGTAACACGATCATAGGTGCAGAATTCAAGTACACGATCCAGCACCGATTTGTGGATGCGGATTTTTATATCAGTTTGCAGCGTTTCCAAGATCGGCTCAAAATCCAAAATCGGTTTTTCATAGTCACGAGGAGCATATGTTTCCTGCAGCATTTGCAAATCTGTCATTCTGGACAGACGAAACAGGCGATAGTCATTTTTGCTGCGGCAATACCCTTGAAAATACCAATGGCTGCTTTTCAGCACAAGCTGATATGGCTCAACAATTCTTTCGGTTTTGTTGCCATGACCGTCTACGTATGTAAAGGAAATCAATTTGTTCTCCTGCAAAGCATTTTTCACAGTCTCCAAAGACTGCTTTATACTCCCGTTTCCCATCCATGGATTCAAGTCAATGCAGATTTGATTCGCCTTTATCTCAATATCTTTTGCGTTTTCGGCCGGAATAAAGCTCTTGACCTTTGCCAATGCGTGTGTGAAAGCTTCTCCCTGCACCATTCCCGAAAGGTTGGTCAGCCCCATCAGCAGCGCCGAAAGGTCATCCATTGAGAAAACCTGTTTATCTACCTTGTATTCCGGCAGAATTTCAAACCCACCGCCTACGCCGGCTCTTGAACAAATAGGAATACCGGCCATGCCGATAGCCTCTATGTCACGGTAAATCGTTCGGACCGAAACCTCAAACATATCAGCTAATTCCTGCGCGCCGACCCGCTCTTTTTTGAGCAGTATCATAATGATACTGACAAGCCTGTCTACCTTCATCCGAAAGCCGCCTTTCAAGCATTTTTCCGTACCGCATAATTACTGACACAATGATGTCAGCAATTATATGATACACTAAGCAGGCAAGTTAAGCAACTATACGAAGGAGGATATTTATGACTACGATCTATGTCTATACGCTTGACACGATGGCGGATTGGGAAATCGGGTTTGTTACCGCAGAATTAAATTCCGGCCGCTTTTTCAAAAAGGAGGCTCCGGAGGTTTCGGTCAAAACCGTCGGCATCACAAAGGAGCCGGTAAAAACAATGGGCGGTCTGACGATTCTTCCCGATTGCGTGGTTAACGATATTGCCGTCAAC
Source organism: Lachnospiraceae bacterium (assembly GCA_963605945.1). GTDB lineage: Bacteria > Bacillota > Clostridia > Oscillospirales > Oscillospiraceae > Limivicinus. The sequence continues at coordinate 772 of CAVCWF010000112.1, read as the reverse complement.
AATCAGAGCGTCCTGCTGCTGCCGGGCGGAAACACTTGGGATGACCCGAAGCACAGCTCTATTGTAAAGAAAGCGGCTGAGTTGCTTTCTGTTGGCGCTGTTGTATGCGCTATTTGCGGAGCGACCGCCGCATTGGCTAATGCCGGTTTGCTGGACCATCGTCCTCACACAAGTAACGGAGTTGGGTTCCTCGATATGTTCTGCCCCAACTACAAAGGGCAAAGCTTTTTTGTTGATATGCCCTCGGTTTCAGACGGAAACCTGATTACGGCAAGCGGCACAGGAGCCTTGCCGTGGGCAAAGCAGATAATTGAACGTCTGGGCGTTTTCCGGCCTGATACGCTCGAAGCATGGTATGCATATTTCAGCACCGGCGAGGCGCAGCACTTCTTTACCCTTATGCAAACGCTGCCGTCATCCAATGAGTAAAATGGCTGCTAGTCAGAAACTTTTTGTTTCAAGAATCGCGTTCAATCCAGCACAATATCCTTTTTCTTTCCGTTTTTCTTTCTGGGATACTGCCGGATACGGGTGACAAAATCCAGATTGATAATCTCAAGCTCACCGGAATTCTTCTCGATGACCATACCGCCGTCATCAATTTCCTTTATCACGCCCTGCACACTGCCGTCATTTGAAGTAATCGTATAAATGATGCACTCTTCTCCGATAAACCGTTTTGCCAGCTCTTTCATAACGCTGTTCTCCTTATTCTGCATTTTTCGGTTCAAAACATGTCTGACTGCCGCCAGCCGCCTTCGCCGTGCTATCC
>CAVCWF010000111.1:0-16360 GCA_963605945.1 Lachnospiraceae bacterium | reverse complement strand
TTATAGCACAGCGGCGGTGAAAATCAAAGAAAAATATGTGAATTTTTAATGCGCAGGTGCAGATGCAGGCCAATTGACAGAAAAAGAACGAAAAAAATATTGCGTTTCGGCAAAAAAATGTGGAAATTCCCCAATGCCTATGCTATACTTATAAACACATTATGTAAATCATTTTATCTGGATGTGGTGGTTATGGAATACATAGAGAAACGTCTCGAAGGAGATATTAAATACAGCGGTGTGATCGTGAATGTTAGGCTTGACAAGGCGGAGCTTATCAACGGCGACATCGTCAAGCGCGAGGTCGTGGAGCATCCCGGCGGAGTTACCGTGCTGCCTGTGGATGAGGACGGCAACTGCTATATGGTGCGCCAGTTCCGTTATCCCTTTCAGCGGATGATGCTGGAAGCGCCGGCTGGCAAGCTTGAATACGGCGAGGATCCGCGCGACTGCGCTGTGCGCGAGCTGTCGGAGGAGACGGGCTTCTCCGCGGACGAGATGATCTATCTCGGCGCGTGCTGCACCTCGCCCGGCTTTTCTACCGAGGTCTTACATATATACCTCGCTCTCGGCCTTCACGCGGGGGAGAGCCACCCGGATGAGGACGAGTTTCTGGACGTTGAGAAGCACAGCCTTGCGGAGCTTTCCGAGAAGGTCATGTCCGGGGAAATCGACGACGGAAAAACCATTGTCGCGGTGCTGAAGGCGGAGAAATACCTGAAGCAGAGACAGGCGTGAACATATCCGGACGCAAAGAGATAAATATAGTTGCCAATTCCGGTTTCCTGTGGTAAAATCAAAAATCGGGTGATTTGCGGCTGCAATTCACGCCGATGATATTGGAAGGTGTAAACTCTTGGGAAAATACGTTATTAAGGGCGGCAGCGTGCTGCACGGCGAAGTTGAAATAAGCGGAGCGAAGAATGCGGCGGTCGCAATAATCCCTGCGGCTCTGATGGTTGACGGCGTGTGCCGTATAGAGAACCTCCCCCAGATAAGCGACACGGATATGCTTCTGACTATTCTGGCCGACCTCGGCGCGAAAGTCAGCTTTATAAATAAATCTACCATAGAAATAGACTGCACGGACGTCCATTACAGCGACGCGCCGTATGATCTCATGCGCAAGATAAGAGCTTCTTATTACCTTATCGGCGCAATGCTCGGCCGCTTCGGCACTGCGAAGACCACCATGCCCGGCGGCTGCAACTTCGGCGTCCGTCCGATAGACCAGCATATCAAGGGCATGACCGCGCTTGGCGCGGACGTTGACGTCCGCAACGGCTTTGTGTATGCGACTGCGAGAGACGGTAAGCTCCACGGCACGAGAATATATCTCGACAAGGTCTCCGTCGGCGCGACGATGAATATAATCCTCGCGGCGACGCTCGCTCAGGGGCGCACCATCATTGAAAACGCCGCGCGTGAGCCGCATATAGTTGACCTTGCAAACTTCCTCAACTCCATGGGCGCGGATATCCGCGGCGCGGGCACCGATACCGTCAAGGTAAATGGCATCGAGAAGCTCCATGGCGGCTGCTACACTATCATTCCCGACCAGATCGAGGCGGGCACCTACATGGTCGCCGCCGCGGCAACCGGAGGGGAAGTGCTTGTGAAGAACGTCATCCCGAAGCACCTTGAGTGCATCAGCGCGAAGCTCCGCGAGACCGGAACCATCGTGCAGGAGTACGAGGATTCCGTGCTCGTAAAGGGCGCAAGCACCCTGAGAAAAGCGAACATAAAGACCCTGCCCTATCCCGGCTTCCCGACCGATATGCAGCCGCAGATGGGCGTGCTGCTGTGCATCGCGAAGGGCACTTCGGTCATAACCGAGGGCATATACGACAACCGCTTCAAGTACGTCAACGAGCTGCGCAAGATGGGCGCGGAGGTTCAGGTCGACGGGCGTGTCGCCGTGTTTGAGGGCGGCACCAAGCTGACCGGTGCTCCGGTTCTGGCCTGCGATCTGCGAGCGGGTGCCGCGATGGTCATTGCGGGTCTCTGCGCAAGCGGCGTGACCGAGGTCGAGGATATTCATTATATAGAGCGCGGCTACGAGAATTTTGTCGGAAAGCTCAAGGCACTCGGCGCTGACATTGAAATCGTTGATTTCCCGGACGATAACGACGGGGCGGAGAAAATAGTTTCCGTCAGCTGATGAAGGTCTGTGTTTTTGCCAGCGGTTCCAGCGGCAACTGCCTGCTGCTTGAGGGCGGCGGCACGAATATACTCATTGACGCCGGAATTTCCATGCGCAGAATCGCCAGCGGTCTGGCGCAGGCGCAGCTAACAATGCGTGATATCGGCGGAGTGCTTATTACCCATGAGCACTCCGATCATATTTCGGGGCTTAAAATGCTGCTGAAATACCATGATATACCCGTTTTCGCGCCGCATACCGTGGCGAGCCGCCTCTGCGGTGCGCTCCCGGAGGCAGAAAGCGTGATACATATAATTCCCGTGGGCAGCGCGTTCGAGATTGGCGCGCTGCGCATAACGGCGTTCCATACGCCGCATGATACGGATGAGAGCGTAGGATACCGCGTCGAGGGCGACGGGGTGTACGCTCACGCGACCGATATGGGAACGGTCACGGACGAGGTGCTGGAGGGGCTTCGCGGCGCGGACACCGTGCTGATAGAGTCGAATCACGACGAGGACATGCTCCGCTATGGCTCATACCCGTATTACCTCAAGCGCCGTATCCTCTCGGATCACGGCCACCTTTCAAACGAGGCCTGCGCGCAGCTTGCGCGCACCCTGGCGGACAGCGGCACGGAGCGCGTCATTCTCGGCCACCTGAGCCGCGAAAACAACACCCCCGCGAGGGCGATGTATGCCTCGGAGAAAGCGCTGGATGGGACGGATACGCAGCTGTACTGCGCGCCCGTGCTCGGCTGCCTTGAGGTCGAGGTCGGAAGGAAAGAGAAATGCTTGCAGTAAAGCTGATATGCGTCGGAAAAATGCGCGAGAAATTCTATATCGACGCGTTTTCCGAGTATTCCAAGCGTCTCAGCGCATATTGCCGCTTCGAGTGCGTCGAGCTTGCGGAAACGCGGCTGCCGGATGACCCTTCACCGAAGGAGATCGGGAACGCGCTCGATAAAGAGGCGGCGGAGATAATAAAGAACATCCCGCAGGACGCGTATCTTGCGGTCATGTGCGTCGAGGGCAGCCAGATGGCGAGCGAGGAGCTTGCGGAGCTTGTCGCGCGGCAGGCGCTGTCCGGGCGGTCGAAGCTGTGCTTCGTCATCGGTGGGTCGTACGGCATATCGCCGGGCGTAAAAAAGCGCGCGGATATCCGCCTGAGCATGTCGAAGATGACCTTTCCGCACCATCTTGCGCGCGTGATGCTTGCCGAGCAGATATACAGAGCCTTCAAGATAAACGAAGGCTCGCGTTACCATAAATGATAGGAGCGAGCGTATGGACGAAAACGAAAAGAGCCAGTGGGGCAGAGCCGAGTTCGGCAGCCTTCTTGAGAAGTGGCCGAAGGGCGCGGACGGCGAACCGGAGGAGCCGGTGCGTCTGTGCACCTGTATGAGCGTTGATATGAGCGATATGCTCAAAATAAATATGCTTGAGGCATACGGTATCCCGTGCCTGAAGGCTTATCCCGGAGACGGCGGCTTCGGCAAGCTGATCCTCGGTATGAGCGGGCAGGGCGTGGATATACTTGTGCCCAAATCCATGTACGAAGATGCTGTGGCGCTTTGCAATGAAGAAGGAGTTGTAGAAGATGACTAATTACAAAGAAGAGTATCAGCACTGGCTGGACAGCCCCGCTCTCAGCGAAGAGGAATGGAAGGAACTCAATTCCATATCGGGCGACGAAAAAGAGATAGAGAGCCGTTTCTTTGCCCCGCTGGAGTTCGGTACCGCCGGCCTCCGCGGCACGATGAAGCTCGGTTTGCACAACATGAATATCCATATCATCCGCCATGCGACTCAGGCGTTTGCGAACGTCATTCTCGAAGAGGGAATGGACGCGGCCGAGCGAGGCATAGCCATCGCGCATGACTGCCGCATAAACAGCCGCCGTTTCGCCGAGGAGGCAGCTTGCGTCATGGCCGCGAACGGCATCCGTGTGCGCCTGTTCGAGTCCCTGCGCCCGACTCCGGAGCTGAGCTTCGCCGTCCTGCATTACGGCACCGCTGCCGGACTCAATATCACTGCCAGCCACAACCCCAAGGAATATAACGGTTATAAGGTCTACTGGTCTGACGGAGCGCAGCTCCCGCCGCAGAAGGCCGAGGCCATTGCAAAGCAGATGGAGGCCATTGACGTGTTCACGGGCTTCAAGACCTGCGACTACGACGAGGCAGTCAGAACCGGCAAGATAGAGATACTCGGCGAAGAGACCGACGAGCTGTTCATGGAGCAGGTGCTCAAGATGGCTATCGACAAGCAGGCTGTTGCCGACGTTGCGGACGAATTCAAGATCGTCTATACGCCGTTCCACGGCTGCGGCTATAAGCTCGTCCCCGAAGTGCTGCACCGTTTGGGAATAAAGCATCTCTACCCTGTGCCGGAGCAGATGGTCATCGACGGCAGCTTCCCGACCGTTGCAAGCCCCAACCCCGAAAATCCTGAGGGCTTCTACCTCGCGGTCGACCTCGCAAAGAAGGTCGGAAGCGATCTGATAATCGGAACCGACCCGGATTCCGACCGTATCGGCACCATGGTTCGCCGCGGCGACGAATACGTCACCATAACCGGCAACCAGATGGGCATCCTCCTGCTCGACTATATCATCAAGGCGAAGAAGTCCACCGGCACCATGCCCGAAAACGCGGGTGCGGTAGCGAGCATCGTCACCACCGGCATGGCCAGAGCGGTCTGCGAGGCGAACGGCGTACATTTTGAGGACACCTTTACGGGCTTCAAGTTCATGGCCGAGCGTGTCGCCGAGTGGGAAGCTGCGGGCAGCTACAAGTATATATTCGCCTTTGAAGAGAGCTACGGCTACATGATGGGCGACTACGTCCGCGATAAGGATGCCGTCACCGCGTCTATGATGGTCGCCGAGATGGCGGCGCATTACCACAAGCAGAGCATGACTCTGCTCGACGCGATGGAGTCGCTGTATGAGAAGTACGGCTGGTTCATGGAGAAGACCGTCAATCTCGTCATGCCCGGCGTCGACGGCCTCCAGAAGATGAAGGCGCTGATGGAAGAACTGCGCAGCCAGCCGCCGAAGGAGATAGAGGGCGAAGAGGTCGTCCGCCTGCGCGACTATCTCGACGGCAGCATCCATGTCGCCGGACTCGGCGTCGTCGGCAAGACTCCGTTCTGGGGTTCAAACGTCCTGTACTTCGAGCTTAAAGACGGCAGCAGCTTTATCATCCGCCCGTCCGGCACGGAGCCGAAGATAAAAGTGTATCTGCTCATCCGCGGCGGCAGCAAGGCCGAGTGCGAGGAGCGCATTGAGAAATATCTGCATTATGTCGAGGTGTTGAAGAGATGAAAAAGTACATCGACCTGTTTCTGGTCTTTGCCAAAATAGGTGTGATGACTTTCGGCGGCGGCTACGCCATGCTCCCTATGCTTGAGCGTGAGCTGATAGATAACCGCGGCTGGACTACCAACGAGGAATTGATGGACTATTTCGCCGTCGCGCAGTGTACGCCGGGCGTTATCGCCGTCAATACCGCGACGTTTATCGGCTATAAGCTGTACGGTAATCTTGGCGGCATAGTCGCAACGCTCGGCGTTGTGTTCCCGTCGCTCGTGATAATCACAATGATCGCCGGAGTGCTCACAAATTTTGCCGATATCCCCGCCGTGAAGCACGCCTTCGCGGGCGTCCGCGTGTGCGTGTGCGTGCTGATTTTCAACGCCGTCGTGAAGCTCTGGAAGGGCGCGATAAAGGATAAAGCGGCGCTTGTGCTGTTCGTCGTGATCTTCCTGCTGTCCGTGTTCCTTGACGTGTCCCCGGTCGTGTATGTTATCGCTTGCGCGGCGGCAGGCATATTCCTCACGAAAATGGGGGTGCGCGGTAAATGATGCTGTATCTCCGCCTTTTCTTTGAATTTTTCAAGACCGGACTTTTCGCCGTCGGCGGCGGCATGGCGACGCTTCCGTTCATGTACGACATATCGGATCGCACGGGCTGGTTCACCCATGCCCAGCTTGCGGATATGATAGCCGTCTCGGAATCGACCCCCGGCCCCATCGGCGTCAATATGGCGACCTATGTGGGCTTCACCACGGGCGGTATTCTCGGCGCGATAGTGGCAACACTGGGGATAATCGCTCCGTCCATAATCGTCATACTTATAATCGCGCGCGTCCTGAAGTCGTTCCGCGAGAACGTCTATGTGGATTCCGCGTTCTACGGCCTGCGCCCATGCTCGATGGCGATGATCGCCTCGGCGGGCGTACTCGTCGTGAAGATAACCTTGTTTGATCTCGACGCGTTCGGCGCAAGCGGCGCGCTTACCGACCTGTTCAATCTCAAGGCGTGGGCATTGGCGGCTGTGCTGCTGGTGCTGACGCGCTGGGTCAAGCAGACTAAGAAGCTTCACCCGATATTGTTCATTCTGTTTTCGGCCGTGGTCGGAGTCGCGTTCGGATTCTGAGTCACAGCAATAAGCCGAATATATACCCAAGCGCCGCGGAAACGGCGCAGTTTATCAGGCGGCCTGCCAAGTGCAGGCCGCCTTTTATGTCGCTGTCGGCGAGTACGGCGTAGGTCTGAAAATGTACCGATACGCCGCCCCAGCCGACGATGCCCGCCGCTATCGCAAGGGTTGCGGGCGAGACGGCGAGACCGCGCATCGAGCCGATACCGCTGCCAAGCTCAAGAAAACCCGCCAATACCGCTCTCGCGGCGTGAAGCTCTAGCCCGGTGATCTGCGCAAGCCGCCCCGCCAGAAGCGAGAAGCCGCCGTGCGCGTCCAGAAGTCCTATGATAATGCAGAAGCATACGATGAAGCCGCATACGCTGAGTATCGACTGCGCAGCCTGACGCACGGATTCTACCAGCGCTCCGCCGCTTTCGCGCGGCATAGCCGGGACGCTGCCTCGGTATTTACCGTCCCCGCGGAAGAACAGCCCCGTTATAGCCGCGGCGAGAATGTGGATTATGTACAGCCCGATGCCGAGCCGCGCCGAGCCAAACACTCCCGCGCCGATGGAGCCGATGAGAAACGCGGGGCCGGAGTTGCTGCAAAAGCCCATCAGACGCTCTGCCTCCTCAAGACTCACCAGCCCCTGCCGCCGCATGTCTGCAATGTAAGCCGCGCCCAGCGGGTAGCCGCCCACAAGCCCCATGAAAAATGCCGTTGCGCCCGCGCCGGATATCCCGTATAGGCTTGCCGCGGGCTTTGCCAGCCGCCGCGCGAGCGCCGCCGCGAAGCCGAGCCGGTTAAGAAGCCCAGACAGCACGAAAAACGGAAACAGCGACGGTATTATCAGCTCCGCGCACAGGCTGAGCGCGTAGCGCCCGCTCTCGATCATCTGCTGCGGAGCCAGTATCATTTCAAGCATCGCGCACAGCGCCGCGATAGTTGCGATTTTAGCCTTCATCAAACGCCCTCCCGGTCTGTCTTGTCCATGTATTATAGGTATGTCCCTCGGCATAGATTTATACGGACGGGGGTGACCGCAATGAAGAAGGCAAGGCTTGCAGCGGAATCGCTTGCTGACAGGCTTGATCTTCCGCAGGACGCGCTGCTCGGCAGCGGCAAGCTGACAGTCGCTGCGGGGCGGCGGGTGTTCATCGAAAACCACTGCGGGATACTCGAATACGGCACGGAGCGCATATGCGTTGCGTTTGACCGCGGCAGGGTCGTTATAAACGGGGCGGGGCTGGAGCTTGTGGCGATGAGTGGAAAAGAGCTTATCATAAAGGGCAGGCTTCAGTCGCTGGAATGGGAGTGACATGAGCGGATTTTTTGACCGGGTAGGCGGGATAGCCAAACTCAGAATAACCGGCGTGAGGCCGGAAAGTGTCCTGAACGCCTGCGCCCTCGCGGGGATAGAGCTATGGGGGCTGAACTGCGTTGACGAGTGCTGCATAGACGTGTTCACGCACGAAAGCAGTCTTGAGGATATAAGAAAAATATGCATCCGCTGCATGTGCGGCGTCAGCGTTCTCAGCATCCGCGGCGGGAGCCGATGGCGAAAGCTGGCGCGGCGGCGCGTATGGCTTATAATAGCGGCGGCACTGATCTTCATTGCGCTTGTGATATCGTCGCTGTTTATCTGGGATTTCGACGTCGAGGGCAATAAGAACCTGTCGAGCGGTGAGATACTGCGCAGCCTCGCCGAATGCGGCGTGACGGAGGGCAGCTTCTGGCCGGGTATGCCTGTGGATATCATTCGGAGCGACATCATTTTAAAGAAGCCGGAGATCGCGTGGCTGACGGTGAATGTGAGCGGCTCGAAGGCGACCGTCCTTGTCGAGGAGCGTGCCGAGAAGCCGGAGATATATTCCGAGAGCAGTGCCGCAGATATCGTTGCCTCGCAGCCGGGTGTAATCCGCAGGCTTTCCGTTATGAACGGGAAGCCTCTCGTTTCACGCGGGCAGACGGTGATGAAGGGCGATGTGCTCGTCGGCGGCGCGATGGACAGCATCGCCGGCGAGGCGCGTTATGTCCGCGCGCTGGCGGATGTGCAGGCCGAGACATGGTACGAGCGCACCGCCGTGTGCCGCCTTGAGGAGCCTGTAAAGGCGGAAAAGACGAAAACCGCGCGCAGATTTGCGATAAAGCTTGGAAAAAGCCGCATAAATTTTTATTTTGGCAGTGGAAAAGATATTGACGGATGTGATAAAATAACTAAAGAATATAAACTCGGCATAGATGGCCTGTTTACGCTGCCTGTCAGCATCATTACGGAGCGGTACGTCTGCTATGATTATGCCGCGGGCAGGTGCTGCACCGCGCGGGAGCTTGAGGATAGACTCAAAGACTGGCTTGAAAACAGCATCGACGGGCATATCGAGACCATCAGCTTTTCGCATGCGGAGAGCGGAGGACTGCTGCTTGTGACGATGCGCGCCAAATGCCTTGAAAATATAGCCGAGACTGCGGAGCTTTCGCAGCCGGAAGGGGAAACATATGATAGAGAAGACAATTGAAGTCGAGAGAATGGAGCACGTTATAAGCGTGTTCGGTTCGTTTGATCAGAATCTGCGCATAATCGAAACGGAGCTTGGCGTCAAGGTTCTCGACCGTGAAAATATGATACACATATGCGGCGAGGAGGAGAGCGTGATGCTCGCCGAGAAAGCGATAAACGGACTGCTGACGCTTGCGGCCAAGGGCGAGAATATCGACGCGCAGAACGTCAGATATATTCTGAAGCTTGTCTCCGAGGGCAAGGAGACGAAGATACAGGAGCTTGCCGGTGACGTCATATGCATCACCGCCAAGGGCAAGCCCATAAAGCCCAAGACTCTCGGCCAGAAAACCTACTGCGACGCGATAGCGAAAAATACGATAACCCTCGGTATCGGCCCCGCCGGTACGGGCAAGACATATCTTGCGGTCGCCGCGGCTGTCGCGGCCTTCAGAGCCGAAGAGGTCAACCGTATAATACTCACGCGCCCCGCGGTTGAGGCCGGCGAGCGGCTGGGCTTCCTGCCGGGCGACCTTCAGAGCAAGGTCGACCCGTATCTCAGACCGCTGTATGACGCGCTGTTCGACATGCTCGGCGCGGATACCTATCAGAAATATCTTGAGCGCGGCAATATTGAGGTCGCGCCGCTGGCCTACATGCGCGGCCGCACATTGGACGACAGCTTCATTATCCTCGACGAGGCGCAGAACACGTCCAGAGAGCAGATGAAAATGTTCCTGACCCGTATCGGCTTCGGCTCCAAGGTCGTCATCACCGGCGACATCACGCAGATAGACCTGCCGGAGGACAAAACCAGCGGACTCAAGGTCGCGATGAAGGTGCTCGACGGCATCGAGGACATCGCGATATGCAAGCTCACCGGCTCCGACGTCGTGCGTCACCGTCTTGTGCAGAAGATAATCGAGGCGTACGAGGTCTACGACAAGAAAAATCCGGCGGAACCCGTCAAGAAGCTGCCGCCGAAGAAATTCAAGAGGAAATAAGCATGGAGCATGAGATATATGTAAGCCGCGAGGTGAAGAACCTCGGCCATAATAATTCGGCGGCGCTGATAAAAAAGGCGGTGAACATGGCGCTCGACGCCGAGGGCGTGGACGTGCCGTGCATCGTGAGTGTCATGCTGACGGACGACGAGGGGATACACCGCGTCAATAACGAGTTTCGCGGCGTTGACCGCGCGACCGACGTTCTGAGCTTCCCGATGAACGAACTGACACCCGGCGAGTTTGATGCTGAGGAATGTGAGCGGGATATGGACACAGGAGCCGTCCTGCTCGGCGATATGATGATATCCGTCCCGCACTGCGAGGCGCAGGGCGAGGAGTTCGGGCACGGCTATGAGCGGGAGATAATGTATCTCACCGTGCACTCGATTCTGCATCTGCTCGGCTACGATCACGTTGACGAGGGCGAGATGAAACGCCAGATGCGCGCAAGAGAAAAATTTATTATGGGAGAAGAATAATGACCAAATCTGCAATGATAACGATATGCGGCCGCCCGAACGTCGGCAAATCCACGCTTACGAACGCGCTCGTCGGCGAGAAGATAGCCATAGTTTCCAACAAGCCGCAGACTACCCGCAACCGCATAACCGCGATCGTGAACCGCGGGGACACGCAGTTTGTCCTGATGGACACTCCGGGCTTCCATAAGCCGCGCACCCGCCTTGGGGACTATATGGTTCAGGTCGTGCGCGAGAGCGTCGCGGACGTGGACGCGGTGCTGCTGATGGTGGAGCCTGTGGCGGCCATCGGCCCGCAGGAGGAAGCGCTCATCGAGCGCCTGCGCGAGAGCGGCGCCCCGGCGATACTGCTCATCAATAAGATCGACACCGTGGACAAGACCCGCCTTCTGGAGGTCATCGCGCTCTACTCCGCCGCCTATGATTTCGACGCCGTGATCCCAATCTCCGCCAAGACCGGCGAAGGGCTGGACGAGCTGTTCGCGGAGCTTGAGAAGTACGCCGTCGAGGGGCCGCACCTCTTCCCGGACGATATGATAACCGACCAGCCGGAGCGCCAGATCTGCGCGGAGCTTGTCCGCGAAAAGCTGCTGACCTGCCTTGACAAGGAAATACCGCACGGCACCGCCGTCGAGGTCACAAAGTTCTCCGAGCGGGACGACGGGATCATCGACCTTGAGGTGACGATATACTGCGAAAAGGACAGCCATAAGGGCATAATCATAGGCAAAAAGGGCGCGATGCTGAAGAAGATCGGCGAGCTTGCCCGCAAGGATATCGAAGAGTTCATGGGCACGAAGGTCTATCTTCAGACATGGGTCAAGGTCAAGGAGAACTGGCGCGACTCTATGGCGCAGCTCCGCAATTTCGGCTACGGCGAGCGCTAATATATCCCAGCTTTAATCCGCGTCCGGCTGCAAATAATAATTGCAGCAAGGAGGCGCGAACATGAGCAAGGACGCTATCTGGCAGGCTTTTGCCGAAACGGGAGACCCGCTTTATTACATGCTGTACAAGGCGACGCAGGACGAGCCGTACCGCCGCTCCGCGCCGCAGAATGATCCGGGGGACACTCCCCGGAGCGAGGGCTGATGCGATACATATGTTCAACACGGTTCAGGCGCTTGTCCTGCGCGAAGTAAGATACAAGGAAGCCGACAAAATACTGACGCTGTTTACAAAGTCTGACGGCAAGATAACTGCCAAGGCTCGCGGCGCGCTCCGCAAGGGCAGCAAGACAACCGCGGCCACTCAGCAACTCACGTATTCGGAGATGACCCTGTTCGGAAACCGCGGGAAATGGAGCGTCAACGAAGCGTCCGTCATTGAGAGCTTTGACGGGCTGCGCAGCGACATAGCGGATTTTGCGCTCGGCTGCTATTTTGTCGAGTGCCTCGAAGCGCTGAGCGTTGAGGATCAGCCGGACGAAGCTATGCTTCAGCTCGGCCTGAACTCTCTGTACGCGCTCAGCAGGAAAATGTACCCTGCGGCGCTTATCAAGGCTGCGTTCGAGCTGCGGCTGATGTGCCTTGCGGGCTATACGCCGGAGCTTGGCGGCTGCGCGGAATGCGGCAGGGCGGAGCCGGAAAGCCCGCTTCTGAGCCTGTCGAGCGGCGTCATATGCTGCCGCGGCTGCCAGACGGCGGCGATGGGGCAGATCGTCCCGCTGGGCGAAGGCTCGCTTGCCGCGATGCGGTATATAGTCTCCGCGTCGGCGAAACAGATATTCTCCTTCACGATAGACGGCGAGCCGCTGAGGCGGCTGTCGGACGCGGCGGAGCAGTATCTATTGAGGCAGACGGAGCGCCGCTTCGGTACGCTTGAATACTGGAAAAAGGTAAAATAGGTATATAGAGGACATGTATGAGCTTTTATAAAAAATCACTTATAACGCTTGAGCTTCCGGCTGTTTTGCAGATGCTGTCGGCCGAGGCTGTGAGCGATACGGCCAAGGAACTGGCGCTTGAGCTGGAGCCCAGCGCCGACGCATACGAGGTCAAACGCCGGCTGGAGGAGACGACGGCGGCGAAAACCATGATGACGGTGCGCGGCGGCCCCGGCTTCTCCGGAGTGAAGGACGTGCGCGCCTCGCTTGCGCGCGCGGATCTCGGCGGCGCGCTCAACACGCGCGAGCTTATGGATATCGCCCGCGTGCTGCAATGCGCGCGCCTTGTGCGCGGGTACATTGCGGACGATTCCGTGGGCAAGACCCCGATTGACAGCCTGTTCTACGCGCTGCGCGCGAATAAATTCCTTGAGGAAAAAATCAACACCTCGATAGTGGGGGAGGATGAGATCGCGGACTCCGCGTCGCCGGAGCTTACGAGCATCCGCCGCCAGATGCGCGCCGCCGCGGCCAGAGCGCGAGATGCGCTGACCAAGATAATCTCATCTCCGTCGTACGCGAAGGTGCTGCAGGAGCCGATAATTACCATGCGCTCCGACCGCTACGTCGTTCCCGTCAAGGCGGATCACAAGGGCGCGGTTCCGGGGCTTGTGCACGATATCTCCGCCTCCGGAATGACGCTGTTTGTAGAGCCGATGGGCGCGGTGAAGGCCAATAACGAGCTGCGCGAGCTGAACGCGCGCGAGAAGATCGAGATAGACCGCATCCTCGCCGAGCTTTCGGCGGACTGCGCCGAGCATAAGGATGATATCGAATCTGACTTCGACCTGCTCGTGCGGCTCGACCTGATCTTCGCCAAAGCGAAGCTCTCCTATAAGCTCAACTGCGGCGCGGCCACGCTTGAGGACAAGGGCATCGTCCTGCGCCGCGCGCGGCACCCGCTGCTGGATCAGGCCAAGGCCGTCCCGATAAGCCTTGAGCTGGGGGACAGCTTCGATACGCTCGTCATCACCGGGCCGAACACCGGCGGCAAAACCGTGTCGCTGAAGACCATCGGCCTGCTTGCGGCTATGAATCAGTGCGGCCTGCATATCCCGGCTTTCGATGGCAGCAACCTCCCTGTGTTCAGCCACATTCTGGCCGACATCGGCGATGAGCAGAGCATCGAGCAGAATCTGTCCACATTCTCCGCGCACATGACAAACATCGTCAGCATACTTAAAGATTGTGACGACCGCTCGCTCCTGCTGTTCGACGAGCTTGGCGCAGGCACCGACCCGACTGAGGGCGCGGCGCTCGCCATATCCATAATCGAGTACGCGCGCCAGAAGGGCGCGGTCATCGCCGCGACGACGCATTACGCCGAGCTGAAGGTCTACGCCACGAACGAGCCGCGCGTCCAGAACGCGTCCTGCGAGTTCGACGTGGAGACTCTGCGGCCTACCTATCATCTGCTTGTCGGCATCCCCGGAAAGTCGAACGCCTTTGCGATATCCCGCCGCCTCGGCCTTGGCGAGGATATAATCGAGGACGCGAAGAACCGCGTCAGCACCGAAAGCGCCAGCTTTGAGGCGACGATAGAGAAGCTTGAGCAGACGCGTATGCTGCTTGAGAAGGACAGAAACGAGGCGGCGGTAAAGCTGCGTCAGGCGGAAGAGAACGCGAAGAAGGCGGCCTTTATGAAGGCCGAGCTTGAGGTGCGGCTGGAGAAGGCCGACATCAAGGCGCGGCGTGACGCGGAGCGCATTATCGCGGAAGCCCGTGCCGCCGCGGACGAGACCTTTGCGGAGCTGGACGAGATGCGTAAGCATGTGAACGACGAGGGCGACGCGCAGAGGATAAACGAGGCGCGCTCGGAACTGCGCCGCAAGCTGAACGAAAAGCAATCCGCTCTGCGCCCGGCAGCGCCGGAACCCGCGGAGGACAAAAAGTCCGCCCGTCCGGTCGTCCCCGGCGACACGGTCGAGATAAAGTCGATGGGCATGAAAGCGGAGGTAATCTCCGTCTCGCCCGACAGAGTGCTGACACTGCGCGCCGGCATTATGAACGTGACCGCGAAGGAGGACGAGGTACTCCTCATTGAGGGGCAGAAGGCCAAGACCAAAAAGACCGTGGCCGCCGCGTCCACACAGCTTCGCGCCGCCCCCGTCGCGCCGGAGATAGACCTGCGCGGCATGGAGACGGTCGACGGCGTTATCGCCGCCGAGAGGTATATTGACAGTGCGGTCATGGGCAAACTAAAGACGGTCACGATAATCCACGGCAAGGGCACCGGCGCACTCCGCGCCGCCATCCAGCAGATGCTCAAGCGCAACAAGTGCGTCAAATCCTTCCGTCTTGGGCGCTACGGCGAGGGCGAAACCGGCGTCACAGTGGTCGAACTTAAATAAAATTGCGGCGCTTCGTACCGCTAAAATGTGTAAAATAACGAAAGCGTCGAAAGCGGTTGACTCTTGACAAAAAATCTGATAAATTATACGAGTAATCCGTTGCATATTCTGTTATAATAAATGAGGAGTGGCGAGTATGATAACCAAAGAAGTAGTCATCAACAATCAGGTAGGTCTTCATGCCAGACCCGCGACTTTCTTCATTCAGAAAGCCAATGAGTTCAAGAGCAGCATCTGGGTCGAGAAGGAAGACAGACGTGTCAATGCAAAGAGTCTGCTTGGCGTGCTTTCCCTTGGCATAGTGAAGGGAACCGCAATCACCATTATTGCCGACGGTGCCGATGAGGACGCTGCCATCGCGACCTTGTCCGAGCTGATTGACTCTGATTTCTCCGAGTGATATTCCAAAAAAGCGTTATAACAGGGCGTGAGTTTTCACGCCCTGTTTTTCAAATTTGAGGTGCCGTATGCTGGATACTCTGCGCGAAAAAGCGAATAACCTCCCGCTGCTGCCGGGCGTGTACATCATGCTCAACGCGCAGAACGAGGTGATATACGTCGGTAAGGCGAAAAAGCTGAAGAACCGCGTCAGCAGCTATTTCCACGGCGAGCACCTGCCGAAGGTCGCGGCCATGGTCGAAAAGGTCGCGGACTTCAACGTCATCGTCGCAGGCTCCGAGTTTGAGGCGCTGGTGCTGGAAAATTCACTGATAAAGCGCCATAAGCCGCATTACAACATTCTCCTGAAGGACGACAAAGGCTATCCTTTCATACGTCTCGACCTGAAAAGCGAGTATCCGTCGATGACGCTTGTCAACAAGCCGGGCAGGGACGGCGCGCGGTACTTCGGCCCCTACGGCAGCCGCGGACAGACAAAGGAGATAATCAGCACCATAAGCAAAGCGCTGCTGCTGCCGGACTGCGGGCGGAAGTTCCCGCGCGATATCGGCAAAGAGCGCCCCTGCCTGAATTACCATATGGGCTGCTGCGCGGGCTGGTGCCTGCGCGACAGTAATGCCGAGGACTACCGCAGGAGCATTATGCAGGCTGTCCTGATACTTGAGGGCAAGAGCGGCGAGCTTGTGGAGGATCTGCGGCGGCAGATGGAGCAGGCCGCGGAAGAGCTGCGCTTTGAGCGCGCCGCGGAGCTGCGCGACAGGCTGAAGGCGGTCGAACTGCTTGAGCATAAGCAGCGCGTCATTTCAACGGCCTTTGCGGATACCGATGCCGTCGGCTTCTGCCGCGGCGCGAAGAGCTGCTTCGTCGTGCTGCATTTTGTGGGCGGCGACCTTGTGGGCAAGGACGTCGAGATGTTCGACGAGCCGCTGGAGGACGACAGCGAGGCCGTCTCCGAGCTTGTACGCGAGTACTTCACGGCGCATCGCGGCGGCTGGCCGAAGTCGATTCTGCTCCCGTGCGAGATCGACGACCATGACGGCATGGAGGAGCTGCTGAGCGAGTGCGCCGGCAGGCGGATATATATCGAGACGCCGAAGCGCGGCGAGCGTATGCGCCTTATCGAGAGCGCGGCGCTCAACGCGCGCGAGGAGATACAGCGCCGCACGACAG
>CAVCWF010000110.1:0-10255 GCA_963605945.1 Lachnospiraceae bacterium | reverse complement strand
CCGCAAAGTACTGCGAGTAGTTGACTCCGCCGTAAGTCCAAGTGCTGTTCCACAGCTCAACGAGCGGATAGCCCTTGGCGAAGATACCGATGAACACGCCGACCGCCGAGAAGAGCAGTATCGCGCCGAACACCGGATAGATGCGGCCGATTATAGCGTCGATGGGGAATACGGTCGCAACGAGGTAGTAGACGAAGATGACGCCGTAGATGACCCAAGTGGACACCGCGGTGGCCTCGCCGGAGAAGCCGAACACCTGCTTTGCGGCGATGTCGCCCGGCGTGTAGATGAACACCGCGCCGACGAGCAGCAGCAGTACGCACACGAACACGTTGTATATCCAGTAAACGCCCTTGTTGGTGTACTTTTTTATCATGTCCGGCATCTGGCTGCCGCCGTCGCGCAGACAGATCATGCCGGAGAAGTAGTCATGCATCGCGCCGCCGATGATGTTGCCGATGGGGATGGTGATGAATGCGATGGGTCCGAAGAGTATGCCCTGAATGGGGCCGAGGATCGGGCCTGTGCCTGCGATGTTGAGCAGGTTTATCAGGCTGTTCTTCCAGCCCTTCATCGGCACGTAGTCCACGCCGTCCTGCTTCGTGTACGCCGGGGTCTTGCGGTCATCCGGACCAAACACCTTTTCGCACAGCTTGCCGTACAGATACGCGCCGACAACAAGCACCACAAGGCCAATTATAAATGTTACCAAAACTATTCCTCCCTTACAAAATTTTTCCCAGTAACATTTCAGCGGTCTGCCCGCTGGCTCATGCATTGATTATAGTGTCCCAGCCCGTTAAGACTCCATTCCCAAACCCGATAAATATGTATAAAGATATCCGAAAAGTCTATAAACAACCCGACAACGTTGACATATTCACAATCTCCCTTTATAATAATTATATTATGCAAGCAGCGGTGCAAGAACTGGAAAGCGAGGAAGGGCATGAAAATATGCGTATTCGGCGCGTCG
The DNA here is from genome assembly GCA_963605945.1 of Lachnospiraceae bacterium. GTDB lineage: Bacteria > Bacillota > Clostridia > Oscillospirales > Oscillospiraceae > Limivicinus. Next base: position 9,279 of record CAVCWF010000110.1, on the reverse strand, counting down.
GGCAGGGAGCTTGACCGGGATTATTACGAGGCCGCGGAGGAACTCGGCGCTCTGATCGCGGAGCACGGCCACACTCTGGTGTTCGGCGGGAGCCGGAACGGGCTGATGGGCGCGGCGGCGCACGGCGCGGCTGTGTGCGGCGGCAAGGTCATCGGCGTGATGCCGCGCGAATACGACCTGCCGGACGTCACCTTTCAGGGCTGCACGGAGCTTATATATACCGACACCGTTGCCGAACGCAAGCGCATAATGCAGGAGCGGAGCGACGGGTTCATCATCCTCCCCGGCGGTCTCGGCACGCTCGACGAGTTTTTCGACACGCTCGCCCAGCGCCAGTTCGACAAGCTGTGTAAGCCGATCGCGCTGCTGAACACTCTGGATTACTACTGCGCGCTGGAGCTTGTGATAGAAAACTGCGCGAAAAAGGGCTTCATGGGGCTGAATTGTCTCGATATGTTCGTCCTGTGCAATCAGCCTGAGGAAGCGCTGAGCTACGTTGTAACCGCCGCCAGCACCGGCGGCACAATCACGAGCCTGTATGAGCGCAGAAAATAACGGGTGAAATATTGTTTCAGTCAGGGGCAGAGCGCGGCTTTGCCCCTGTTATATTTTTAGCAAGAACACAGCCGCGCCCGTCGTGGACGGGCGCCGTGCCGCCCCGCCGCAATTTGCCCTCAGTCGCCCCATATCTTCACTTTTTTCGCCGTGTCCTATTGAATTGCGGCTCCGTTTTTGATATTATGTTAGAATAAGTAAAAATATATTAGTATAGAAACACGAAGAACAGATTATGAAATCGAAGATTTGGAAAATCCCATACTCCAAGCCCGTGATACCGCCGGAGCTGCTTGCAACGGGGTACACTCCCCTGCTCACGGCGGTGCTCAACCTGCGCGGCATAACGACTGCGGACGAGGCCGCGCGGCTCATCCGCGGCAGCGAGAGCTGCCTGCACGACCCGATGCTGATGAAGGGTATGCCCGCCGCGGTCGAGCGTGTGCACAGGGCGATAAGCAGTGGTGAAACCGTTGCGGTCTACGGCGACTATGACGTAGACGGCATCACCTCCACCTGCGTCGTCACCGACTATCTGCGCGGCAAGGGTTTGAAATGCATCCCCTACATCCCTGACCGCAATGGCGAGGGCTACGGCATCAATAACGGTGCGCTCGACACGCTGCACGCGCAGGGCGTGACGCTCGTCATCACCGTGGACTGCGGCATCACCGCCGCCGCGGAGACCGAGTACGCCGCCTCTCTCGGCATGGATATGCTCATAACCGACCATCACGAGTGCCCCTCCGGCGCTCTGCCCGCCGCGTCCGCCGTGGTCGACTGCAAGCAGGAGGGGGACGAATATCCGAACAAGGAGCTTGCCGGAGTCGGCGTTGCGCTGAAGCTTGTCTGCGCCTGCGAGGGCGGCAGCGCCGCCATGCTTGAGCGCTACGTCGATCTTGTCGCCGTCGGCACGGTGGCGGACGTTATGCCGCTCGTCGACGAGAACCGTTATCTCGTCCGCCGTGGCCTTGCCAAGCTTGCGACTTCGCCCCGTCCGGGTATCGCGGCCATGCTGCGCGAAGCGTCGGTGGACGCGAAGAAGCTGACCGCGACGACGATTGGCTTCTCGATAGCCCCCCGGCTCAACGCCGCTGGCCGGCTCGGTCAGGCGATGACGGCGGCAAAGCTGCTTATGACTCAGGATACCGACGCCGCGAACGCGCTCGCCGCGGAGCTGTGCGAGCTTAACCGCAAGCGGCAGAGCATAGAAACCGGCATCTGGGAGGAGGCGAACGCCATCCTCGCCGGGAAAACTCCCGACGCCCCCATCGTCCTCGCCAGCGATCACTGGCATCAGGGCGTTATCGGCATTGCCGCCTCGCGGCTTGCCGAGCAGTATTCACTGCCCGCGATAATGATATGTCTAAACGGCGAAAACGGCAAAGGCTCCTGCCGCAGCTACGGCGGCTTCAACCTTTTCGAGGCGCTGTCCGCCTGCGCGAAGCATCTCACCGGCTTCGGCGGCCACGCGCTGGCCGCGGGGCTGAACATCAGCCGCGGCGAGGTGGACGCATTCCGCGACGCACTCGCCGAATATTACCGTGAGAACCGCCCCGCCGCCGAGCCTGAGGTTCACTGCGACCTGCTTATCAGCGATCCCGCCATGCTGAGCATTGACAGCGTGCGTTCGCTCGACCAGCTTGAGCCGTACGGCAACGCGAACCCGCGCCCGACGCTCTGCGTTTTCGGCGCGGAGCTTGAATCCGCGGACGCAGTCGGCGGAGGCCGCCATCTGCGTATGCGTGTGCGGCTCAGGAAAGAGCGCTTCGAGGCGATATTCTTCTCCCACACTGCGGCCGAGCTTGGTCTGCGCGCGGGTGAGCTTGTGGACTTGGCGTTCACGCCGCAGATAAACGAATTCCGCGGCCATGTTTCGGTGCAGTTCGTCGTAAGCGAAGCGCGGCCGCATGACGGTGCGGAGCTTTGCGCCGCGATTCTCGCGGGCGAGGAGCAGCCGCTCTACGCCGCCGCTCCCTTCTGCCCCGACCGGGCGGACTTCGTCCGCATATGGCGCGATATACAGCGCCGCGGCTTCACCGCCGCAGGCGACACGGCGGGCATAATCGCCCAGACGCCGCGCGGCATGGAGCCGGAGCGCTTCTGCCTCTGCCTGATGGTTCTGCTTGAGGTGGGACTGCTGTCCCCCGGAGCCGGCGGCGGCATATTCGGCGCCGCGCCGCATCCGATCGCGGGCAAGGCCGATCTTGAAGGCACACGGCTGATCCGTCTGCTGAGAAGCATGTAAACTTTAAACGCCGTCAGGCTCCGCGCCGGACGATGCTTCCTCCGCGTGAGGAAATTTCTGATAACTATTTGTGCGGGATGACCGCATGGAGGACAAAATGCCAATACAGGACTCTGACAGACCCTATATAAAACGCGAGGAGCACTCCCCTCTCGACCCGGACAAGATGTATGCCGAGCTTGAGGAGAAGATCAAGAACTGTGGCCATCCCATGGATCTTGGCCGTATCCGCGCGGCATACGAGATGGCGCGCGTCGCGCACTCCGGGCAGCTGCGCAAGGACGGCTCGCCGTATGTGACGCATTGCGTCGCCGCGGCGGACATCTCCGTCGACATGGGGCTGGACGAGGACTCGATTATCGCGGCTCTGCTGCACGACGTAATTGAGGACACGAACCTCACCCACGCCGACATCGCCCGCCAGTTCGGCACGGCGGTGGCGGATATCGTCGAGGGCGTCACGAAGCTGACCCGTGTGCAGTACACCAGCAAAGAGGACGAGCAGATGGAGAACCTGCGCAAGATGCTCATGGCCATGGCCAAGGACATCCGCGTCATCCTCATCAAGATCGCCGACCGCCTGCACAACATGCGCACGATGGCCTATCAGTCCCCCGAAAAGCAGCGCATCAAGTCGCTCGAAACGATGGAGATATACGCCCCCATCGCGCACCGGCTTGGTATGCAGCGCGCGAAATGGGAGCTGGAGGATCTATCGCTCCAGTACCTCGACCCGACCGGCTATCACGAGATAACCAAGACCCTTGAGGAGCGTATGCCGGAGCTGGAAGCGTTCATGTCCAGCGTCGAGGAAAAGATGCAGAAGCGGCTCGACTCCGAGGGCATTAACGCCACGATATTCTGCCGCATCAAGCACGTATACAGCATCTACCGCAAGATGTACGCGCAGAATCTCGACATCACCGGCATTTTCGACCTCTGCGCTTTCCGCGTCATTGTGGACTCGATACCCGACTGCTACAACGTCCTAGGCGTTATCCACGATATGTTCAAGCCTGTCCCCGGCCGCTTCAAGGACTATATATCCACCCCGAAGCCCAACATGTACCAGAGTGTGCACACCACCGTTATCGGCTCCGAGGGCATCCCCTTCGAGGTGCAGATACGCACATGGGACATGCACCACACCGCCGAATACGGCATCGCGGCGCACTGGAAATACAAGATGGGCGACAGCAGCTCCGCCGTCCGCTCCGGGGACGAGGACAAGTTCGCGTGGGTGCGCAGGCTGCTGGAAAGCCAGCAGGAGTCCGACGCGCAGGACTTTTTCCACAATCTGAAGATAGACATGTTCGCCGACGAGGTATTCGTCTTTTCCCCGAAGGGCGACGTTATAAACCTCCCCGCCGGCGCTACTCCGATAGATTTCGCATACAGCATACACTCCGATGTCGGCAACCACATGGTCGGCGCGAGCGTCAACGGCCGCATCGTGACCTATGACTATGTGCTCCAGAACGGCGACATCGTCGAGATACGCACCTCAAAGTCCGCGCCCGGCCCCAGCCGCGACTGGCTGAACGTCGCAAAGAGCGGCTCCGCGCGCACGAAGATAAAGCAGTGGTTCAAGAAGGAGCGCCGCGAGGAGAACGTTATCCGCGGCCGCGAGGCGCTTGAGGACGAGCTGAAGCACGCCGGCGTCAGCGTGGACGACGCGCTGGACGAGGAGATAATGTCCCCGATAATGAAGCGCCTGTCGTTCAATAACGTCGACGATCTCTACGCCGCGATAGGCTACGGCGGTGTGACCGCGACGCGCGTGGCAAACCGCCTGCGCGACGAGCTTGCCCGCAGCAGCAAGACCGACAAGAAAACCGCGCTCGACAAGGTCGCCGAAGCTGCGGAACGCCGCGAGCAGAAGGCCGCCAAGGAAGGCAAGGCCATTCACGGCATACTCGTACAGGGCATCGACAACTGTCTTGTCAAGTTCTCCCGCTGCTGCACTCCCGTGCCGGGGGACGACATTGTCGGCTTCATCACCCGTGGTCAGGGCGTGTCGATACACCGCCGCGACTGCGAGAATTACCAGCGCAGTCTCGCGCATCCGGAAGAATCCGAGCGGTGGATAAACGTCTCGTGGGCGCATAATATTACGGACAGCTATGTCACCTCTCTCGCCATCGCGTCGAAGGATCGTTCGGGTCTGGTCATGGACATTGCGACCGTCCTGAATTCGATAAACGCGAAGGTGCGCACGCTCTCCGCGCGCGACATCGGCGCAGGGCAGGCGCTCGTAAATGTGTCGCTTGAGGTGCGCTGTCTCGCGGATCTGAAGTATATAATGAGCCGGCTCGCATCCATCCCCGGCGTCTCGTCCGTAACACGAAACGGGAAATAACGGAGCGCCGGAGCCGCATTTACACGATCATAAGGAGAATCACATGAGAGCAGTTGTTACCCGCGTGCGCTCGGCCTCGGTCGAGATCGGCGGAGAAATAAAAAGCAGCATTGGTCAGGGCTTTCTCGTCCTGCTCGGTGTGCATGAGGACGACGGCGAGGCCGAAGCCGCGAAAATTGCCGACAAAATATGCGGATTGCGTGTATTTGAGGATGAAAACGGGAAAATGAACCTCAACCCCGAAGCCGCGGGCTGCCCGAACCTGCTGATAATCAGCCAGTTCACGCTGTTTGCCGACTGCAAGTCGCGCCGTCCGGGCTTCTCTAAGGCCGCCCGTCCTGAAACGGCGATACCGCTTTATGAGAAAGTCATCTCCCTCTGCCGCGAGCGCGGCTTTACCGTCGGCACCGGCGAATTCGGCGCGGATATGCTCGTCGAATCCGTCAATGACGGCCCAGTAACCATAATTCTTGACACGAAGGAGCTTTGAACCATGCTTATCAAGACCATCCCCGTCGGCCATCTTGAGACGAACTGCTACATCGTCACCGACGAAAATACGCTCGGCTGCGCCGTCATCGACCCCGGCGACGAGAGCAACACAATAATGGATTACCTTGAGGACAATCACCTCAGCTGCAAGGCCATTCTGCTGACGCACGGCCACTATGACCACACGGGTGCGGTCGCCGCCGTCGCGGAAGAGACCGGCGCGCCGGTCTGGATGAACAAGCGCGACACCCGCAAGCCCGGCGAAAACGACCCGTACCGCTTCGCGCCGCCCGAAGGCTGCAGCTTCTATGACGACGGCGACTGCGTGGATGTGGACTCGCTGCATTTTCAGGTCATTGCCACTCCGGGGCACACGCCCGGCGGCGTGAGCCTTGTCTGCGGCGAAGCGCTCTTCACCGGCGACACGCTGTTCAAAGGCTCCTGCGGCCGCGTCGATCTTCCCGGCGGCAGCGCAAAGGACGAGATGCAGTCGCTGCGCAGGCTCTGCGCCCTCCCCGGCGACTATGAGGTCTACCCCGGCCACATGGACTCCACCACGCTTGAGCGCGAGCGCAATTTCAATTATTACTGCCGCGAGGCGTCAAAATAACGCCGTCGCCGCGAATATTATACTCAGAGGTGTTTTTCAATGGAACCTACACTCGTTATCCTCGCCGCCGGAATGGGCAGCCGCTTCGGCGGACTCAAGCAGATAACCGCCGTGGACGAGATGGGTCACGCCATCATCGACTACTCGATGTTCGACGCGTACCGCGCCGGCTTCCGCAAGGTGTGCTTCATCATCAAGCACGAGATCGAAGCTGATTTCAAGGCCAGCGTCGGTAAGCGCATGGAGAAGGTTTTCGACGTGCAGTACGTCTACCAGCAGCTCGACTGTCTGCCTGAGGGGTACAGCGTTCCTGAGGGGCGCGTCAAGCCTTGGGGCACCGCTCACGCCGTGCTCTGCTGTGCGGGCACGGTCGAAGGGCCGTTCGCCGTCATAAACGCGGACGATTTCTACGGCCCCGGCGCGTTCTCCGCGCTCTACGATTTCCTGAAGAACGACACGAACGACCGCGAGCAGTGCATGGTCGCCTATCAGCTGCGCAACACCGTCACCGAGCACGGCCACGTCGCGCGCGGCATATGTCAGGTTGAAAACGGCCTGCTGACCGACGTTGTCGAGCGGCTGCACATCGAAAAGCGCGGCGACGACGCGGCGTACACCGAGGACGGCGAGCACTTCATCCCGCTCTCCGGCAGTCTCCCCGTGTCGATGAACTTCTGGGGCTTCAAGCAGACGATGATGCAGGAGCTGAAAGAGCACTTCCCCGCATGGCTGGATGAAAATCTGCCTGTGAACCCGCTCAAGTGCGAGTATTTCCTGCCCTTTGTCGCAAACGCGCTCATCAAGGAAGGGCGCGGCACCATACGCGTTCTCCCCTGCCACGAGACGTGGCACGGCATCACCTACAAAGAGGATATGCCCAGCGTCGTCGGCTCCATTGCCGCGATGCGCAAGGCCGGCATCTATCCCGAAAAGCTCTGGGGATGAGCTTCTGACGCGCGGCGCTGTGCCGCGGAATTCAAATTAAACGGAGGTAGCATTATGAACGTTCTCGTCACCGGCGGTGCCGGATACATCGGCAGCCACACCTGTGTGGAGCTGCTTGAAAAGGGCTATGGCGTTGTCGTTATCGACAATCTGGTCAACTCCAGCGCGAAATCCCTTGAGCGCGTGGAGCAGATAACCGGCAGATCACTCGACTTCTATCAGAACGACGTCCGCGACCGCGACGCGATGGAGCGCATATTCTCTAAGCACGACATTGACTGCGTCATCCACTTTGCGGGGCTCAAGGCCGTCGGCGAATCCGTTGCCATGCCGCTCGAATACTATGATAACAACCTGTATTCAACCGTCGTCCTCTGCGAGACGATGCGCGATCACGGCGTGAAGAACATCGTTTTCTCCTCCTCCGCCACAGTGTATTCCGGCGACAACACCATGCCCCTGCGCGAGAGTTCGCACACCGGCATGTGCACCAATCCCTACGGCTGGACGAAATACATGTGCGAGCAGATCCTGCGCGACACCGGCAAGGCCATCCCCGACTGGTCCATCGCACTTCTGCGCTACTTCAACCCCATCGGCGCGCACAGCAGCGGCCTCATCGGCGAGGATCCGCGCGGCATCCCGAACAACCTCATGCCCTATATCTCGCAGGTTGCCATTGGCCGCCGCGACCATCTGAACGTCTTCGGCAACGACTATGACACGCCCGACGGCACCGGCGTGCGCGATTATATCCACGTTGTCGACCTCGCGCGCGGCCACGTCGCCGCGATAGACTACATGCAGACCCACAAGGGTGAGAGCGTGTTCAATCTCGGCACCGGCATCGGTTACAGCGTGCTGGACATGGTACACGCCTTTGAGCGCGTGACCGGCAAAAAGATTCCCTACGAGATAACCGCGCGCCGCCCCGGCGACCTTGCAACCGTCTACGCAAGCCCCGACAAGAGCGCGGAGCTGCTTGGCTGGAAGGCGCAGTACAATCTCGACGATATGTGCCGCGATACTTGGGCGTGGCAGACGAAGAATCCCATGGGCTACGGCGAATAAAGCCCGAATATAATATACAGAGACTCGCGGAGGTGATGCAGTGAAGGCACAGGAAACGGCAAAATACCGTCTGCTGGCGGTCGACTGCTGCGACGAGCTGGTGGACACGATAAAGTCCCGCGCCCTCGGCGGCTGCATCTCCGCTGTGCTGCGCGCGTCCGCATCGCAGGACATACCTGCGATAGTCGCGGCGCAGGAGCCTGACGCCGTGGTGATATCCGGCAGCGCTTCCGCCGCGCTCGACGCCGCAGAGCGCTCCTCCTCGGCAATACTTCTGCTGACAGTCGACACCGCGCTCCCCCGCCGCTGCATCCGCGCCGGGGTAATGACCGCGCATCCGGATGAGCTTGCGGCCGTCCTGCCCTCGCTGCTCGCATCCGCGGAGCGTCTGCGCACATTGCGCGACAAGACCAGCTCGCTTCAGCAGCGGCTGGACGACAGCAGGATAGTCGCCCGCGCGAAGCTCCTGCTTATCTCCCGCCTCGGCATGAGCGAGGGCGACGCGCATCGATACATTGAGAAAACCGCGATGGACTCCTGTCTGCCCCGCCGCGACGTGGCCGAGGGCATCATCCGCACCTACGAAGAATAATAATGTACAAAAATTCTCTGTCGAAATTATGGATTTTTTACAGGCCGCCCCATTGACAAATGAGGCGGCTTGGAATATAATCCGCACATATTGAAACGGCAAAGACGTCGTGCATTGGCATGGCGTCTTTGCCGCTATTTTTTCAAAGATATGAGAGGTATGAACATGAACACTGTCACCGAACTTTTTGGCTCCATGGTTTTCAACGACTCCGTTATGCGCGAACGGCTCCCGAAGGACGTATTCAAGCAGGTGCAGCGTTCGATCAAGGACGGCAAGCGCCTCGACAGCTCCGCCGCGACGGTCGTCGCAAACGCGATGAAGGACTGGGCAATTGAAAAGGGCGCTACCCATTTCACCCACTGGTTCCAGCCTATGACCGGCATCACCGCCGAGAAGCACGACAG
>CAVCWF010000109.1:0-10383 GCA_963605945.1 Lachnospiraceae bacterium | reverse complement strand
AAAAAGTTGGGTCTCGCTGCGCTTACCCGCTTACCCCAACTTTTATTTTAGAACCACATGGTTTCAGAATCTGAAATAAATAAACGGATTGTAGCTGGAGATTATGATAAACGCGATGCCCTATTCTGCATCAGACTCTATCACACTCACAATCTTTGTCGGCGTGGGATCTGCGCGGTAGCGTGCGCGGCTTATGACAACGGCAATGGCTATGCCTATCCCGGCCGCGGCGAAGGCCGCGATGATGCACGCAGTTTCTCCAAACGACAGCGCGTCCGCTATGAGGTAGCCCAAGAACAGCGTCACGAGAGGGAGAACATATATCGCCAGCGCGCCTTTGACCACGCCCGTTGTCGGCGTGTCGATCATAACGTGCTGGCCGCGCCGCGCGCCTATGGGATTCTGCACTACCGACTTCATAAGATGCTCGTACCTGCACTCGCGGCAATTATTGCAGTCGCCGCCGCAGATGCCGAGACGCTCAACGACGACTTCTGCGAGACCGTCGTCACGTATTTTTGTTATTATCGCTTCCTGAAGCATTTTATCACCTTTGGAAATTATATACCATGGCACTCTTTGCGTCAAGTACGCAGAACCGGCAGCCTTCTCAGTTGATAAAGCCGCCGGTTTGATGCCGTTTATTCTTCTATTTTCACGTCCAGACCCAGCTCCTGCGGGAGGAAACGGGGGCAGACGTTTTCGGACACGGTGATGACCGAGGACGCGAGCCGCGTGCCGATCTCGACCGCTTCGCGCATCGTCTTGCCGTAGGTCAGGCCGATCGCGACGCCCGCGCAGAATGCGTCACCCGCGCCGGTGGTATCGCGCACCTTGACCTTGCGCGCCGGGTACACGCCCTTGTCGCCGTTCATGTCGGCATACACCGCGCCGCGGCTGCCCATCGTGACGACCATGGAGGGTATCCGCGCGCTGACGACGCGCCGCGACAGCTCTTCGCACAGCTCTTCCGGAGTCAGGCCGCTGAAATCGCAGACAAACAGGATACCCGCTTCCTGCTCGTTGCAGACAAAGCAGTCGATCGACTGCAGAAAGTCGCGCCGCTGCGAGGCAATGGACATATTTGCGACCACGGCGTACACCTTCTTGTTGTACTTCTCGGCGTACTTGAAAACGGTCTTGATAAGCTCCTTGTCGAGATCAATCTCGATGACGATGCTGTCGGCGTCGGCAAATATCTCGTCGCCCTTCTCTTCGAGCATACGCAGCATTGCGTCGGAGGTCGGGCGCTTGGATATCGACCCCGCGATGTCGCCGCCGTTATTGAACACGGCCAGCCACATGCCCATGCCGTCCTGCGTCACGGCGACGTAGTCGGTGTTGACCTTGTGGTTTTTCAGCTTCCGCAGTACCTCTGCACCCTCGGCGGTGTCGTCCACCATGCCGACAAAGCGCGGCCGAAGCTCGACGTTTGCGATGTCCTCCGCAACGTTGCGCCCCACGCCGCCGTGGACTATCTCCACGCGCCCGGCGTTGCGCCCCTCAGGGATGTACAAATCGTCGGGGAAGCCCTTGATATCAACGAAAACCGTGCCGATAACGACCATTGCCATAGCGTTTTACCTCCGTTATGCCTTATGCTTTTCGCGCTCGAACGCGTGTATCCAGTCCGCCTTGAGATAGTATATCAGCAGGAACACCGTGCTGCAGAACCATGTGAGCGGGTAGACCCAGTTGACGGTATTGATGCTCTGCGTGATCGGAACCATGATCGACAGGAACGCCACGCGTATCACGCACCAGAAGGTCAGCATGGCGACCATCGGGATAACGGATTTGCCCGCGCCGCGCAGTATCGACGCGAAGCCGTGCGACGCGGCGAGCAGGCAGAAGAACGGCGCGCAGATGCGGCATTTCGCCACGCCGAACGCGATGGCTTCCGGCTCCTGCGTGAACGCGCCGACGAGCACCGGAGCGCCGACAAAGGTGACGACGGCGATAAGCTCCGCGAGGATTATCGCGCTCCAGAGACCGAAGCGCGCGCCCTTGCGGGTGCGGTCGTATTCGCCCGAGCCGAGGTTCTGTCCGACGAAGGTCGTCAGCGCGATGGTGAAGCTGGTGATGGGCAGGAACGCGAAGCCCTCTATCTTGGCGTAGGCGCCGCAGCCCGCGACGGCCATCTTGCCGAAGGAATTGATGTTTGCCTGCACGACGACGTTTGCGATAGCGATAACGGAGTTTTGCAGGCCGGAGGGCAGACCGTAGTTGACGATGAGGCGGAGCATCGGCCAGTTGAAGCCAATCTTCCTTATGGATACGCGGTACTCCTCCTTCGTGGTAAGCAGACGTCCGGCGCAGAGGAAGAAGCTTATAAACTGCGCGAGAATAGTTGCCAGCGCTGCACCGTCGACATCAGTTTTGAACACGCCGATAAAGACGATGTCGAGGACGACGTTCAGCACGGAGGATATTATAAGGTAGTAGAGCGGGTGTTTGCTGTCGCCTACGGCCTGCATGATGCCGCGGCAGGAGTTATACATGACAAGGCCAAGGCTGCCCGCAAAGTAGATGCGCACGTAGAGCGCCGCCTGATCGAAAACGTCATCCGGGGTGCTCATCCAGCGGAGTATCGTCGGAGTGAAGCGCACACCGACTATGGTGAGCAGTATGCCTGCGACGATGTTGAAGGCGATATTCGTATGTATCGCAAGCTCCATCTTGTCGTGCTCGCGCGCGCCGTAGTAGCGCGATATCGCAACGCCCGCACCCGCAGAGATGCCTGCAAAAAAGCTGACCAGCAGGAACACGAGCGTACCCGTGGAGCTGACGGCGGCGAGCGCGTCGTTGCCGAGCATGTTGCCGACTATCAGCGCGTCAGCCGTGTTGTACAGCTGCTGGAAAAGGTTGCCTATAAAGAGCGGCACCGCGAAGCGCACAAGCTTCCCCGCGATGGAGCCTTCGGTCATTCTGTCTTGTATGTGATCCATTGCTTACCTCTGATTTGAGATTCAAATATCGTGAATATTTATTCTAGCACCATTGAAAATAAAAATCAATACCATCAGGCAGGTAGGCAGATTTCTCCACGAGGAACGGCCGAAGACCGCGAAAAAGCACAGGCCGGTTGGCCTGTGCTTCGATTTTTATTCTTTTTGCAGGAACGGCAGCTCTGGCATGGAGTCATGCTCCATGATGTGAATCAGCATGGCGGCGAAGCCCTTCGGGTCACGTATCTGATACTGCATGTGGTTATATCCCTCGAACACGGGGAAATTGCCTGCGGGATAAGCCTGCATGACGGCAGGGCGATATTTGAAGTGATCCTCCGTGCTGCCGAATTCAAAATAGCAGCGCTTTTGCAGCTCCACAGGCAGCGGCGGGAAGGGCTTGTCCTCCAGACTGTCCGCCATCTGGCGGCGGAGATTCCCATAGCTCAGCGCTTTGCCTGCCGCGACGAAGTACGGCTTTATCGCCTCGTCGCTGCACCACATTATCTTGCTGAGCGTCGCGCCCTTTGACCAGTACAGACTCTTGATGGCGAGGTACAGCATGGGCACCATGATACAGCGCGTCGCCTTGCCTATCTGCGCGAACTGCCCGCCGTCGAAGAAAACGTGCCCGACCGGCAGCTGCGTCCGGGTCAGGAACGCCATGGCGAGGGCTGCGCCGATGGACGACGCGACGACCATCTCGACGCGCTCCACGCCTTGTGCGCGCAGAAATTCCTCAATCTGCCGCACCTCGTCCGCTTTGCCGGTGTAGGTCTGACCGGTGCAGTACACCGTGGACGTCGGCATGACGCAGAAGAAGCGAGCGGCAAGCTCCGCGGCCACAGGCTCGCTGCTCTCGCCCGTCACGCCCATGGCGTGGAAGAACAGCACGGCGGGAGCGGATTTATCACCAAGCGTTTTGAACAGCATAAAATCACCTTCAGTGTATGAAAATCAGCATAATTCCGGACAGAATCGCGGCGATAACGGCAATACCGACAGTGCCGAACGTCCACTTTCTGCGCTTGTCGGCGGCGGTGATGTAAGGCTTCAGATCCTCGGTGCCGGGGATGGTCCAAGCCTTCGTATGCCCGACCCACCATTCGTCGATAAGGAAGCGGTCGATGAGGTTCATTATGAACAGAATCACCAGCAGCTGCCAGAAGCCCGGCCAGAAGCCGCGCGCACCGTTGACGGCGTATACGCAGACGAGCACATAGGCAATGTAGATGGGGAGGCACAGCACCTTGAAAAGACTGCGGTTCCGGTTTATCTTCTCGCGCGTCGTAAGTCCCAGCGATATGCAGCGATCCTGCACATTCTGATTATACAGATGCACCATGCCGACGGCTCCGTTACGGATGCCGATGGCGCAGACAAGAGACAGTATCGCGCCGAGGCCGATGCCCTCAAGTATTAGTTTCAAAGCCATTGTTCATTCCTCTTGTATATTTTGCTCCGAGTCAGTCCTCGTCCCTTCTGCGCAGACCGGTCAGCCAGCCGTCGATGGTGTCAAGAGCCAGCTTGCCGTTGCCGACGTTGCAGTGGTTCTCCGCGCCCTCCTTATCCGTGAAGAGGCGGAAGGTGAGACTTTTGACCTTGGTGAGAAGGTCTATTTCGTGGCCGATGAGGTGGTAGTTTATGAAGTGGTCGCGCGTCGCGCCGAGGATCAGCACGTCCTGCGTGATAAGCTCGGCGACGGGGGCGATGTCGTAGAGCTTGAGCGCCTTGGCATAGCTGTAAGCGTCCTCGGCCTCGTAGGCGTAGCAGCCGTGCTTCAAACCCCAGTCGACGACCGGTTCCGTCTTGGCCATCTTGTTGAAGAAGCTGTTGATGAAGCCCTTCGCGCCGATGTTCACGAGCGCGTTGAACGCCTTTTGCACGGCGGGACTTTGGTCGCCGATCAGCACGTCGAAGAAGCACGGGAATACCGACCACGCAACAACGCGGGAAATGCGCTTGTCGAAGGCCGCGGCTCTGGGCGCGAGATAGCCGCCGAGCGACACGCCGATTATCGTCACGTCGCTGAGATCAAAGTAGTCCAGAATCGCGGAGACGGGCTTTTCCCATTCGGGCGTGAAATGCATCCCCTGCGTACGGATGATGCCGCCCTGACCCGGCCCCTCGAAGAGGTACACCTCGTAGCCAAGCTCCTGAAGATACAGCAGGGAGAAGAGAAACTCTTCAAAATAGCTGTCGTTCCCGCCGTGGAGCAGCAGCGTTCCGCGGTTCTCGCCGTCGGGGACGACGTGCATCACCGGCAGCGTCACGCCTGCATACGGCACGCCGAAGCGCTCAATGCGGGGCTTCTCACCGGAGAAGTAGCCGGCGTAATACTCGTAGAACAGCTTCGTCGCAAGCTCGTAGTACTTCTTCTTGTCGGGGTCGCCGTCGTACATGAAAAATTCGCTCATCCGGTAATAAGCTATCGCGTTGTCCGTGCGCTCCTCACGCATCGCCGTATCGCCGAGGGCGATGAGCTCGCGCTTCCAGTCGGCGCTGGTATGTATGTTGTGGCTGATTTTTTCAACATCCTCAAGCCGCCCGCCGTCCCAGTTGATGACGCGGTTGAGCTGGTAGTTGAAATTTGGGTCGTCGTTGAGCTGATACACGCCCTTCTTGAGGACGATCGGCTGAGTTACGTCATATATCTGCATGATGGCCTCCATAGCTGGTTAGATTAGTTTAACTAAATGTATATTAGCACATTTTTTCAGCCATTACAAGACCTGCGCGGCGGCGGAGAAACAATTTGCGTAAAAAATATTTGGCTTATAATTGTAATCGGAAATGATTTGTGCTAAAATCCAGTGTATACAAGGGCTGCGCGGAAATGAAGCTCCGCGCGGCAGCTTAAAGGCAATGAGTTAGCTGACCTTAACTCATGGAGGATATAATTATGGAAGAGAAAATTACGCTTTCCGGAGTACCGGAAACAATGCTGCAAACCGTATATGCCCGCGCAAAGGAGACAAAAACCAGAGGCGCGATACGCGACGAGAAGGCCGTGGAGCTTGTGAACCGGCTGGACTACGATTTTTCGCTCGCGGATAAGGACAGCGCCATGAGCAGCGGCGTCATTGCCCGCACGATAGTGCTCGACGGGCTGACGAAAAGCTACCTCGCCGCGCATCCCGGAGTCGTGGTCGTGAACATCGCCTGCGGACTTGATACGCGCTGCTACCGCGTCGAGGGGTACAGTCATTGGTATAATCTCGACCTGCCGGAGACCATCGCCGTGCGCGAGCGGCTTCTGCCGGAGAGCGGCGCGATATCGCAGATCGCCATGTCCGCGATGGACGATTGGGGCGCGGAGATAGCGGAGACGGACGCGCTGGTGCTGATAGTGATCGAGGGGCTGACGATGTACCTGACCGAGGACGACGTGAAGAAAATCTTCGAGGTCATCGCGGGGCGCTTCGAGCGGGCGACGGTGTACGTCGAGACGATGAACCCCATGGTCGTCAAGAGCTTCAAGGAGAAGTCCATCGAGGGCAGCAACGCTAAGTTTACATGGGGCGTCAAGGACGGCAGGGCGCTGGCCGCGCTGCTGCCCGGCTTCAGCTATGTCGAGGAGCACGGCCTGACCGAGGGCATGGCGCAGTTCGTCCCGATATACCGCCTGCTCGATAAGCTGCCGCTTGTAAGGAACATTTCAAACAGGATCGTTGTGCTGGAACGCGGTGTCTGACGGGAAAATATGGAGGTAGAATATGAGCATTTTTGCATCTGTTCTGAGAGGTGTCTATAAGCTTTCCGGCGCAAAGAAAGCGTTCTCGCTGCCGGAGGACGAGATACTGAAGGTTATAGAGAAGCAGAACCGCGGCCGCGGCTTCTTCATGCCGACGGATCACAAGGCGTATTATGAGAAGAAGATCATCCGCGATTTCCCATGCCTGATCGTGCGGGAGAGACCGGAGCCGTCGAAGCGCGCGATACTGTACTTCTTCGGCGGCGGTATGGTGATAGGGCCGGATAAGGGCGACGTCGTCGTTCTGCGCAAGCTGTGCCGCGAGACGGGCTGCGACGTCTGGTTCCCGTGCTACCCGCTGTGCACGGAGCACTGCATAACCGATACATATGAGATGGCCTATGAGTGCTACCGGCAGATGACCGCCATATACGGCGGCGGGAATGTCAGCACCTGCGGCTTCTCGTCCGGCGGCGCGCTGGCGCTCGGCATGGCGGCGCACAATAATGCGCAGGAGCATCCGCTCCCCGCGCCGCGGCACATCGTGGCGGTCTCGCCCGGCGAGGTGCCTTGGAACGACGCGGAAAAGGCGCGTATGCAGGCGCTGAACGCGGCGGACGTCGCCATCGACTACGCGTTCATGGTGACGGTGGAGAAGTTCATGCGTCACGGCAGCGACAGCGTACCGGATTATATGATCTCCGGCTCGCGCGGCGATTTCAGCGGCGTGGGGGACATCCACTTCGTTTACAGCGCGGACGAGGTGCTTTACGGCGCTCTGCCGGATTTTGAGTCGGCGTGCCGGCGGGCGAATGTGCCGTACACCGCTTTTGCGCGGCCGGGCATGGTGCATTGCTACTGCATGCTGCCGTACTTCCCGGAGGCGAAGGAGGACTTCGCAAAAATTGTGGAAATTCTGAAGAAATAAGGACGGTGGGAAGATGAAATATCATATCGAGAAAAATTCCGTGCAGGAGACGCTGGTCATCCCGGTGTACGGAAGAAAAAAGTGCTCGGAGCTGCATCCTGAGCTTTTCCGCGACGAGGCCGCTATCCGCATGATAGATCAGCTGGATTACGACTTCTCGGAGCTTGAGAAGAAAGCGGACAGCGACGTTCAGCGCTTCGGATTCCTTGAGGTCGCGATGCGGCAGAACGACCTCGCGTGGGAGGTGCGCGACTATCTGAAAGCCCACCCCACCGCTGCGGTGGTCAATCTCGGCTGCGGGCTGGACGCCACGGGGCGCGCCTGCGACAACGGCAGCTGCAAAATATATAATCTCGACTTCCCGGACGTGATAGATGCGAGAAACCAGCTGCTTCCCGCCGGTGAGCGCGAGGAGAATATCGCCTGTGATCTGAACGACACCTCGTGGTTTGAGAAGATCGACGCGAGCGGCGGCGCGGTGTTTTTTGCCGCCGGTGTGTTCTATTATTTCCTGCGCGAGCAGGTGGAGTCGCTGGTCGCCGCCATGGCGAAGGCATTTCCGGGCGGCAGGCTCGTGTTCGATGCCGCGGGCAGGGCGGCGGTGAAATTGATGCTGAAAACGTGGATAAAGGACGCAAAGATCCAGAACGTGGGCGCGTACTTCTCCGTGGCCGACCCTAAAGCGGAGCTGTCCGCATGGGCGGACGGCATCAAGGTTTCCAGCCGCGGGTACATGCTGGGCTATCAGAAGCTCGACGGGGACAACATCAAGCCGCTGTACCGCCTGCTTGCGAAAATCGGAGACGGGCTGATGAAGATGCAGATCGTGCGCATCGAGTTTTGAACGCTGAACGGAGGGAACATCCATGAAATATGTCGGAATGCCCATGGGCATGTGGGCGCTGTTTGCGGGATCGTTCCGCAAAAATCTTGAGAGCATCTTCGGCCTGAGCGCCGCCGCCTCGAAAGAGGTGGAGGAAAAGGCGAAGGTGAAGTACAGGGAGCTGATATCCCGCCTGCCGGAGTTTGAAAAAGCGGATCGCTTCAAGATGAACGCCGTCAACTGTGCGCTGCTCGGCGCGTTTGTGCTGAGCATGCCGGAGCGGCCGAAGGTGGAGCCGCTGACTGAGTATTACGCAGACTCCATGATGACCCCCGCGATGAAGTGGTTCTGCCGCAAGAGCGGGAAGAACAAGTTCACGCAGAAGGACATAGACGGCATGAAAGCGACGGAGAAGCTGAAGGCTGCCGACCGCAACCCGTATTCATGGAATATGGATTATTATGAATACCCTGACGGGAGCGGCTACGAGGCGCGGTTCACGCAGTGCGGCATCTGCACGATGATGAAGGAAATGGGGCTTTATGACCTGACGCCCGCGCTGTGCCATCTGGATTACACCATGGCCGAGGCCGGGGAGACCTGCGATTTCGTGCGCGAATATACGCTCGCGTCGGGCGGCCCGTACTGCGACTGCGGATATAAAAAGAAGCGGCCATGTTGACCGTGGGACTCCATATGCAGCATATGTAAAACTATCCGCTGCCGTAAGACAGCGGATAGTTTTATTCTACGCTATTCCGAAAAAGTCGCGCACACGGTTCAGCCCCTCGGCATCCATGCGGCAGACCTCGGCGATGCGGCCTGCCTCCAGCCGGACTATATCCGTGCAGCAGCTGCAGATAAGCTCCGGATCGTGGGTGATGACGTATACGGTTTTGCCGTCGGCCTGTAATTTCCTGAGCATGGCGGCGACCTCCTCCATGTGCCGGTAGTCGAGTCCGCTTGTCGGTTCGTCGAGAAACAGCACAGACCTGCCTGCGGCGACGGCGGAAGCAATTGCAAGCCGCTGCTTCTGCCCGCCGGAGAGCGACGCCGGGTGGCGCTGATAAAGAGTCTCCAGCTCAAGCTGAGAGAGTATATCTATCGCAGCGGCCTCGTCCTCCTCCGGCATACTTATCAGCACCTCGTCGAGGACACTCTCTGTGAAGAGCTGGTGCCCGGCGTCCTGCATGACCATGTAGCAGGCGTTGAGCCGCGCTTTTGCGTCATAGCTTCTGCCGCCCATGGTCACGGTGCCGCAGCGCTTTTCAAGGCCGCAGAAGCAGCGCGAGAAGGTAGATTTTCCGGCTCCGTTGTGCCCGATGATGCCGACAATGCCGCCGTAGGGGATTTCGCATGAATCTATGTGCAGTATCTCTTCGGCGTTCTTATAGGCAAAGCGGAAGCCGCGCAGCTCCGCCGTTCCGGCGGAAACCGAGGTGGATGCGCCCACCGACAGCTCACTGAGTGTGTTGGCGCGCAGCCCCATTTCACGGCGTACGCCGTCGGGGATGCGGTCAAATTCTTCCGCGGTGTAGTCTCCCGCGACAGCCCCGCCGCGCATGTAGATGTACCGGTCGGCTATGCCGTGCAGGTAGTACAGGCGGTGCTCCGCGAGGACGACGGTTTTGCCGAGAGACATCAGATACGCCACGGTATCGCGCAGGTCGAGGATCGAGTCCGCGTCGAGATTGCTGGACGGCTCGTCCAGCACAAACACCTGCGGCTCCATCGCAAATGCACCCGCGCAGGCGATCTTCTGCTTCTCGCCGCCGGACAGGTCAAATATACTGCGGCCGAGCAGCTTTTCGATTTTGAGCGCCTCAACGGTTCGCTTCAGGCGGCTGAGGATTTCTTCCGGCGGCATTCCGAGATTTTCGCAGCCGAAGGTGATCTCGCTCGTCGTGTCGACATTGAAAAACTGCGAGCGCGGATTCTGAAAAACGCTTCCGACAAGCTTCGCAGTGTCGTACAGCGGCTGGGCGGATAC
>CAVCWF010000108.1:0-8651 GCA_963605945.1 Lachnospiraceae bacterium | reverse complement strand
CGCCGGAAAGGTGCCCGCCGGAAGCGCCGCACACGGTCTGATAGCCGTTTTCAAGCCCCATGATGAACTCATGGCAGCCGCAGGCCTTGGCCGCGGCGATAACGTCCTCGTCGCTCGCGCCCTTTCTGCCCATGCGGATGTTGTCCATGACCGCGAGGTCAAAGAGGTAGTTATCCTGCGACACATAGGCTATGCGGTCGGTGCAGTCCTTGAGCGGAAACCTGCGGATATCCACGCCGCCCAGTTCAATAGCGCCGTCCTTCACGTCCCAGAGCGAGGCGATAAGGCGCGCAATCGTAGATTTGCCGCTGCCGCTGGGGCCGACGAGGGCGTTGACCGTGCCCGGCTCGATGCGCAGGCTTACGCCGTGCAGCACCTCTTTGTCGTGATACGCGAAGCGGACATTTTTCAGCTCGACGGAGTTATCCTCCGGCAGCTTCTCCGCCTTCTCCGGGCGCTGCATATCATCGCCCGAAAGGACGTCCGCTACTTCGCCGACGATGGTCGTCACCTGCGCGATGTCGTCGGTGTAGGAAAAGGCAGTTATCAGAGGCTGCATAACGCCGAAGGACAGGACGATGACCGTCAGAAAGGTCTCCGCCGAGAGAGTGCCGTGCATGTAAAGGGCACAGCCCACCGGCAGGATGCCGAGCAGCGTCGAGGGGAAGATCGCCATTCCGGCAACCTGTCCGAACAGGCTCGCACGCATCCACTCGATAAAGCAGTCCGCGCCCTCCTTGGCGGCGGATACGAACTTCGCGTAGCTGGTCTTGGATTGGCCGAAGGCTTTGATGACCTCGATGCCGCCGATATACTCCACGGCGGTGTCATTGAGGGCTTTTGTCGAGGTGACGGTGCGCTGGAATTTCTCGTTATATCCGCTGAACATGGACATGAAGCAGATGATGCCGAGCGGCAGGACGATGAACATGGAAAGCCCCATGCGCCAGTCCTCGACGAACAGCAGCACCAGCACCGCCAGCGCGCCGACGATATTGGAGGTCATCTCCGGCAGGAGGTGGGCAAGCGTGGTTTCGATGGAATCGACGCGCTCTACGATAATGTTCTTATACGAACCGGAGGAACGGTCAAGCACCGTGCCAAGCGGCAGTGTCGCCAGCTTATCCAGCAGGCGGATGCGTGTATTGGCCAGCACATGGAAGGTTGCATGATGGGACAGCGAGGTGGACACGCTGTGCAGCACATAGCGCAGTACCCAGCAGCCCGCCATCCACGCGCAGAGCGTCAGGCACTGGGAAAGCTCCGCCGTGCCGTTCACGAGCGCGGTGATGATTTTAATGATGATGAAATACGGTATCAGCGAGCAGGCGACGCCGAGCAGCGCCGCGAGGATGCTCAGGGCGTATTCGCCGCGTCTGCCGTCCGCAAGCTCCATTAGCCATGAGGCAGCGGAGCGCTGCGGTTCTGAGGTCTTGTTCATGGGTAATTCCTCCGATACTTACGCCGCGAGATGCTTCTTCACTATCCGCTTGCCGATGGCGGCGCCGATAAGCGCGGCGACGATAACGCCCGCTACCAGAGCGACGGACCACCAAGACTGGAGAATGTTCGACGCGGCGAGGATATTGTCCTGACGGCCGTCCGTGACCATCTGGTCGGCCATTGCCTTGGCGGCGATGCCGTAGGGAATAATCGTGCTGCCGAAGGCGGCGAGCACCTGATTGATGACATAGCTGATGGTCAGCGCCTTGGCGTTGCCGTAGCCGATCTTCCACAGTAGCAGCTCTGCGATGACGCCGGAGAGGATGAACAGGATGATATACGGCAGATAGCCGCCCATGATGGCGCGGACGACGCTGTAAATAAGGATAGCGCCGGGCTTTTTCACCTTGGTGCCTATCATAAAGTAGATGACGCCCTCAAGCAGCGCGAAGAACACCGGCATCAGGATGATGGTGACGGGCGTTGCGTAGAGCAGGGAGCTTGCGAAGAAGATGACAACGTTGATAAGCGCCAGAAGGACAACCGTGATGATATCTTTAACCTTTAATTTGTTGGTGCTTACAGTGCTCATGGTAAAAACTCCTTTGATATGTATTTATATTTGAAAGCCGCTTTTCTGGCAGCAATCACGAAATAAGACCCGCGGCGACGGCCGCCGCCAGCAGGGCGCAGAACACGGCGTCCGGCGCGGAAAAGCGGAGCGACATGTAGTTGCTCTTCCTGCGCTTCAGGTCGATGCCCCGTGTCTCGGCGGAGGCGGAGAGCGTTTCGGCGATACGGATGACCCGCAATGCCATCGGCACTGTCAGTATCTCTATATATGACGGGAGCGCGCCCAGCTTCTGCCACGGCGTCGTAAACGCGCCGCGGGTGCGGATGGACTGCCGCAGGAGCTTCATATCGCCCGACAGCACGGGGAAGAAGCGGAATATGACCGCCACTATCATAATAAGCCGCTCCGGCAGGCGCATATTCCGCAGAGCCGTCAGGGTGTGGCTGGCCTCGTTGCGCCCGATAAGCGTCCGCATTGAGATGCCGATGGCGATAATTCGCGGGAACAACACCAGCATGAACGAGAACACCGTATTCGGGAACAGCGCGTTCGCCGCCCACAGCGCCGCGAAGCTCGCTCCGCCCATTATGGCTGTCCCGAACCAGCCGTCGGCGACTGTCAGCAGTATCAGCGCCGCGTAGACGGCGTATACGAGCCGGTTGTTCGCGGTGGAGATTACGACCATCAGGGCAAGCCAGAAAATCAGCTTCGTCACCGGGTGGAACAATTCTCTGTGCTGCTTCCGCGGCTGAACCTCGGCGGGGCGGAACCGCTCCATATACTGCCGTATGTCTTGCAGGCCGCACTCCGGCCGCACCGGGAACTCCGTCTCGACCCGCCCGTCCGCGATGCCGACGCAGCGGTCGCAGGCGTTGGCAATCAGCTCCAGATCGTGCGTGATGATGAGGACAGTTTTCTCATTGCGCATCTCGCGGATCAGCGCCGCACAGCGCTCAAGACTCTCCGCGTCCTGCCCCGCCGTTGGCTCATCGAGCACGACGAGCGGCTTATCGGAGAGGTACGCCATCATCAGCGTCAGCTTCTGCATCTGCCCGCCAGAGAGGGAGAACGGATGCCGGTCGCGACAGTCCCACATTCCCATGCTTTTCAGCAGCGTTTCCGTTTTCTCTTCAAATTCCGGCGTGACCTTGTGCCCATATTGCAGCTCATGCAGAACGGAATTCGTGAAGAACTGGAACTCCGCTTCCTGCATGATGAACATCACCTGAGATTGCAGTTGCTTCGGCTTCTGCGTTTTGCCGAACAGTGATATCTGCCCGCCGCTGGGCTTGTAAAGCCCAGCGATAAGCTTGCCGATTGTCGTCTTGCCGCAGCCGTTCGCGCCCACAAGACCGACGATCTCATGCTCCGGAACCGTAAAGCTCACTCCCGCAATGGTCTCCCCCGCTCTCCTGCCGTATGCATAGCGGACGTCCGTGACCGAAAGCGCCGCCGGCGCTGCCGCCGCCTGCGGCTTTTCCGGTACGGCGATTTTATCGAGGTCGAGCGTACGCAGGGAGAGCGCGCGCAATTGCTCCGGCGAGAGCGCCTTCGCTGCTTCGGCAGTATATTTTTCTCGTATTTCGCCGTTCGCCATGACCCAATATTCGTCGGCAATATCGGCGAGATAATAGAGCCGGTGCTCGCTGAGAAGCAGCGTCTTGCCCTGATTTTTCAGCGCCAGCAGGATTTCCTTCAGCTGCTGTGTCGCCGCGAAGTCAAGATTTGCCGTCGGCTCGTCAAGCAGGAAAATGTCCGTATCCATCGCCCACGCCGAGAGTATCGAAATCAACTGCCGCTCGCCGCTGGACAGCTCGTAGACATTGCGGTCCTTCAATCGCTCCAGATGGAACACGCGGAACGCCTCGTCCACCCGCCGCCGTATTTTTTCCTGCGGCAGGCCGTGATTTTCAAGGCCGAAGGCCACCTCGTTCGAGCTGTTCACGGTGAAAAACTGACTGCGCGGATCCTGAAAAACCGAGGCCGCCAGCTCCCCTATCTCGCCGATGCTCATCCCGGCGGTGTCCCGCCCGCTCAGGCGGCAGAAGCCCTTCAGCTCTCCCTCGTAAAACTGCGGGATAAGCCCGTTTATGCAGCGCAGAAGCGTGGATTTGCCGCATCCGCTGCCGCCGCAGAGCACAACACAACGCCCCTTCGGGATGCTTCCGGCAGCCTGCCGAAGCGCTCGGGCTTTTTCCTCGGAATATTGAAATTCAAACTCAAAATCTATCATATCTAACTCTTTTCTCTGCGGTTAGTTTGCTCTAACCGTTTGCCGCAGGAAACGGACGGCCGCACCGTCCGAATCTTATCGCAGCTTCAATTCAGCGTATCGCATAATTGCCGCCATCCGGCGTTGAAAAAGTCCAGCAGCGTATGCAGACATGAGAGCATTTTTTCTTCCTCCAGATGCTCGTTCAGCAGCTGTCTGAAGAACCAGAACTGCGAGCCCATCAGAAGCCGTATCGCCTCAGGGTCAGGCGCTTTCCCGTAGACATGGGAGAAAAACGCAACCGTCTCTTCCGTCTTTTGCCGCATTATCTCGTTGAGCGTCGCTTCAACCGAGCTGCCGTCGCTGCGGCTGAAAAACAGCGTACATTCGTCATAGCACTCGGTCAGGAGCTTCATGTAGATGCGCTCCTCAAAAGCTATCGCGTCCAGCAGCGCCTGCGTTGTGCCGAGCTGCCCCGCCTTTTCATACTCCGCCGCGGCCGGAGCAAAGAAGCCGTTCAGCGTGGCCATGAAGTCCTGAAGAAGACTCACAAACAGCGCGTCTTTGTTCGCGTAGCGTGTATAGATAGCGCCGGTCGTGACCCCGGCTTTCTCGGCGATTTTGTGAAGAGAAGCCTTTTGAAAGCCGCAGTTCAGGAATTCATCGTAGGCAGCCTGCTTAATACCGCCGTCGAGCGAGTGATCTCTGTTCGCCATGCCTTCCGCCTCCTTCAGAATCAATAATGCCGTTATCAATAACGGGGTTATTATAGCATTGCAGAATATGAAATGCAAGCCCCAAGAAACAATTCTTAAAAGTCCTGTTTCAAAGAAAATTGCGCCGCCTTGAAAAAGAGCAGCGCGGATGCTACAATGATATTAAGATAATTTCGGTTTTGCGTCTGGAAAGAGTTCCGGGAATGAGGGAAAGTTATATCACATCTGATTTTCGTAGGACTGCGGCGCAGCGGTTCCCATCGCAGGCGGCACAGCTAAACGCCGCGTTTGACGCGCGTCTGCAAGCCCTGCTGAAGAAAAATATCAATGAAAAACAACACCATCTGTCAATCTGACGCCGCCTGCGGCGGCTGATGACCCGATGGTGTTGTTTTGACGCTGGTATGCCCGACAGGATTCGAACCTGCGACCTTCAGAGTCGGAGTCTGACACTCTATCCAGCTGAGCTACGGGCACATATTCTCTTTTTGAGCCGTTGTATTATAACAAATTATGCCCCAAAAGTAAATAGCTGTTTTCAATTTAGTTTTTCTATGCTATAATGAATTGAATATCCCCACCATCCGGCGGCATATTCACATCAAATCAAGGAGCTGACGTCCATGCAAAAGATACGCCTTGGAAAGACCGGACTTATGGTCACAAAAACAGCCATGGGCTGTCTCCCCGTTCAGCGCTGCAACGACGAGGCCGCCGTTGAGCTTCTCCGCGCAGCCTATGACGGCGGGATAAACTACTTCGACACCGCAAATGCTTACAGCGACAGTGAAAAGAAGATCGGCCTTGCGCTCTCCGACGTACGCGGCAATATAATCATATCCACCAAGAGCGCCGCGCGCGACAAGGATACCGTGCTCAGGCACATTGAGAACAGCCTTCGCATGATGAAAACCGACTACATAGACCTCTTCCAGTTCCATCAGGTTACGGAAGTCCCCGATCCGAACGACCCGAACGGCGCATACGCCGCCGCGCTTGAGGCAAAAGAGCGCGGCTGGATACGGCACATCGGCGTCACCTCCCACAGGGTCGACATCGCCGAGCAGTGCATAGCCTCCGGCTTGTTTGAAACGCTCCAGTTCCCCTTCAGCTACATATCCGCCGAGCGTGACCTCGCGCTGGCCGGCAAGTGCCGCGAAGCCGACATGGGCTTCATCGCAATGAAGGGTCTTGCGGGCGGAATGCTCACGAACGTCCGCGCATGTCACGCCTTTATGAAGCAGTATGACAACGTCGTCCCCATCTGGGGCATGCAGCGCATGGAGGAGCTTCGCCAGTGGCTTGACGCCGCCGAGGAGGATCCGTCCATGGACGAGGAGCTTTCCGAGTTCATCCGCAAGGAGCGTCAGGAGCTGGCCGGTTCCTTCTGCCGTAGCTGCGGCTACTGTATGCCATGTCCCGCCGGGATCGAAATTTTCAACTGCGCCCGCATGAACATGCTGCTTCGCCGCTCACCGTGGAAGCAGTATTTCACGCCGGAATGGCAGGAGAAAATGGCGCGCATCGAAAACTGCATCGGCTGCCGCCATTGCAGCAGCCACTGTCCCTACCAGCTCGACACGCCGAATCTTCTTAAATACATGCTAAAGGATTACAGGGAATTCTATGAGACACACAAAGACGAGCTATAAGCTGATTTCTCTGGCGCTATGCCTTGCCATGCTGCTGCCCTTGGCGGGCTGCGGCGAGAGCAAGCAGGAGCAGGCCGAGATCTTCGCCATGGACACCTACATGACGCTGACCGCCTACGGCAAGAACGCTACCGCCGGACTCAACGCCGCGAAGAGCGTCATCACCTCGATGGACTCGATGCTCGACCCGGAGCTTGAGACGAGCACGACCTACGCGATAAACCACGCAGAGGGCGCAAGCGTCGTCGTGCCCGGTCAGGTCGCGCGAATGCTGAGCACAGCGCAGACCGTGTACAAGCAGAGCGGCGGCGCGCTCGACCTGACGATTTACCCGCTCATCAAGCGCTGGGGCTTCGTCGACGGGAAATACTACGTCCCGACCGACGAGGAGATATCGTCCGACCTCGCCAAGCGCTGCTTCGACAAACTCACGCTCACGAGCTTCCCCAGCTCCGGGACGTATATGGTTCAGATGCCCTCCGGCGGTGAACTGAGCTTCGCGTCCGTCGCCAAGGGCTGTGCCTCCGACAACGCCATAGCGGCGATGCGTCAGGCCGGAGTCGAAAGCGGAATAATCTCGCTCGGCGGCAATGTGCAGACGCTCGGCCTCAAGCCCGACGGCAGCAAGTGGACCGTCGCCATACAGGACCCGAACAACACCTCCAGCTACGTCGGCGTCATCAACGTCGGCGAGACGGCGGTCATCACGAGCGGCAGTTATCAGCGGAACTTCACCGACACGCACGGCAAGTTCTATCACCACATTCTCAAGCCCTCGACCGGCTACCCCGTGACGAATTCGCTCGTCTCCGTGACGATAATCTGCACGGACGGCGTGATGGCGGACTGCCTTTCCACGGCGATGTTCGTGCTGGGCGAGACTGCGGCGCTGAACTACTGGCGCACCTACGGCGGCTTTGAGATGGTGCTCATCACGAGCGACAACCGCATAATCTGCACCAGCGGTCTGCTTGAGGAATTCACACTCTCCAACTCCAACTACACACTTTCTTATTCAGAATAATATGGCCGATCTTAACACCGATGTAAGATACATCAAGGGAATAGGCGAGAAAAAGGCGCAGGCGCTCAACAAGCTCGGCGTCTTTTCTCTCTATGACCTCATTTCCTATTTCCCAAGAAAATACGAGGACAGAAGCGTCTACAAGCCCATCGCACTCACCGCGGACGGCGAGACCGTGTGCGTCTGCGCGCTCGTGGCGGACACGCCGCGCCTGACGCGGATACGCCGCGGGCTTGACATCGTGAAGCTGCGCGCCGTGGATGAAAGCGGTGTGCTCGACGTCACGTTTTTCAATCAGAGCTATGCGAAGGACAACCTACACCGCGGCGAAAGCTATATATTTTACGGCAAAATCGAGGCGCACGGCGCGCGCCGCGCCATGACGAACCCGATTTATGAGCACGAGGACGGCGCGCACAGCGTCACCGGGCGCATCATCCCCATTTACCGCGTGAACGCCGGGCTTAACCAGCGCACGATGCTTCAGAGTGTGCGGCAGGGGCTTGACGAGTGCGGCGATCTTATCGAGGACGTCCTGCCGGACGTGCTGCGCTGCCGCTGCAAGCTCGTTCAGGCGCGCTACGCGTACGAGAACATCCACTTCCCCTCGGATTTCGGAGCATTGGAGCTGGCGCGGCAGAGATTTATATTTGAAGAATTCTTCGTTCTGGCCTGCGCACTCAACAAGATGCGCGGAGAGCGCGTCGAGCAGGGCGGCATAGTCATGGACGGCGCGGATGCGGAGGAGTTTTTCGCCTCTCTCCCCTTCCCGCCCACCGGCGCACAGCGGCGCGCTGTGGCGCAGGCGATCGACGACATGCGCTCAGGCCGCGTTATGAACCGGCTCTTACAGGGCGACGTCGGCAGCGGCAAGACGCTCGTCGCCGCAGCGCTCATATGGTACGTGTGGAAATGCGGCTTCACCAGCGCCTTCATGGCGCCGACGGAGATACTCGCAGAGCAGCATCTTATGACGCTCAGCTCGCTTTTCGCCCCGTTCGGACTCCGCGTCGCGCGGCTTACCGGCGCG